>CAZJBC010000137.1:0-7864 GCA_964543805.1 uncultured Brevundimonas sp. | reverse complement strand
GATCTTCGCACGCTCGAACGGCGGGTGGGCCATGAGGCCGCCGACATCGGCATGGCCTTTCGCCTGCCGGACGAAGAAGAGGAAAGCGCCTGGCCGCTATGTTCCGTGCCCCTGGTCATCGGACCGGAGGAGTGGCGTCACATCGAAACGGCGATGATCCAGCGGGCTGAGTTGCTGGAGGCGGTTGCCGCCGACGTTCACGGCGACCAGACCCTGGTGCGCGAGAACGCCCTGCCCGCCGCCGCCATCACCGGCAGCAACAGCTTCTGGCGCCAGATGATCGGGGTTGCGCCTGCGGGCGGCTATCACCTGCGCTTTATCGCCGTGGACCTGGGCCGCGGGCCAGACGGCGCCTGGCGAGTGCTGGCCGATCACTGCACCACGCCGGCCGGCGCGGGCTATGCCCTGGAAAACCGCATCGCGCTCGCCCGCGCCACGGGCGATCTCTATGCCGAGCGCAATGTCATGCGCCTGGCTTCATTCTTTTCGGCCTATCGCGAAGGGCTGGCGGGCAGCGCGACGCGATCGGCGCCGCGCATCGCCCTGCTGACGCCCGGACGGTACAATCCAAGCTATGCCGAACAGGCGCACCTGGCGCGCTATCTGGGCTTTCCCCTGGTCGAGGGCGCGGACCTGGACGTGCGCGACAACCTGCTGTTCGTGCGCACCATCGAGGGTCTGAAGCGCATCGATGTGCTGTGGCGCAGGCTGGATACCCGTTTTCTGGATCCGCTGGCTTTTGACGTTTCCTCGCAGATCGGCACGCCGGGCCTGTTCGACGCCTACCTGGCCGGCAATCTGGTGATCGCCAATGCGCCGGGCGCGGGCGTGCTGGAAAGCCCGGTGCTGGCCGCCTTCATGCCGGCCCTGGCGCGGCGGGTGCTGAACGCCGAGCTGCTCATTCCCAACATCGCCACCTGGTGGTGCGGCCAGCCGGGCGAGCGCGCCACGGTGATGAAGCGCCTGAACGAGATGGTCATCGAGCCGGCGTTCAGCGGGGTGCGTCCGGTGGGGCTGGAAGGCGGCCCAACCCTAGGCCATGGCCTCAGTGTTCAGGCGCGCGAGGCGCTGATGCAGGGCCTGGCGGCGCGGCCCGAAGACTATGTCGGCCGCGAGGTCGTGCGGCTGTCGACAACGCCCAGTTTCAACGGCCAGCGGCTTGAGCCGCGCCCCTTCACCATGCGTGTGTTTATCGCCCGCGACGGAACCGGCGCCTGGCAGGTGATGGCCGGCGGGTTCGCCCGGCTGTCGAACAGCGGTGACGTTCGCGCCGCCCTGATGGGTGAAGGCGCTTTTTCCGCCGACGTCTGCGTGATCTCGGACGCCAAGGTCGAGCCGACAACCCTGCTGGGCGACCCGGCCAATACGCCGATCCGGCGACTTTCCGGCGTTCTGCCCTCGCGCGCCGCCGACAGCCTGTTCTGGCTGGGCCGCTATGTGGAGCGCGGCAAGAACACCGCCCGGGTGATCCGCGCCGCCCTGGGCGGTTCGGTGGTTGCCGATTCCACCACCCGCACCCGCAGCGCCGAACAGCTGCTGGCCGACCTGCTGGTTTCCTGGGGCGCGGGCTCCAAGACCCGCGAGGCGGCCGAGGGCAAGCTGAGCGTGCACGACCTGTGCGCCGCGGCTCTGGATGGACGCGACGAGCCGGGCAGCCTTCAGGCCATAGCCGGCGGCGTACGCGGCATCGCCCAGGGCATTCGCGACCGCCTGTCCCCCGACCTGTGGCGGATGATCGATGATCTGTACAAGCCGGCCCGCGACGATGAGAGCAAGTCGCTGATCGGCCGCACCCTGCGGCTGATGGACCGGTTCACGGCGCTGGGCGGACTGGCCGCTGAATATATGGTGCGCGGGCCGGGCTGGCGGTTCCATGATCTGGGCCGCCGGGTCGAGCGGGCCATCGCCACCTCGCGCATGGTGCGCACCTTCTCCACCGCCGCCTCGCCCGCTGACCACCTGTCCACCCTGCTCGATCTGGCCGACAACCAGGTGACCTATCGCGCCCGGTACCAGACTGGCCTGGCGCGCGATGCGGTGCGCGACCTGGTGGCGCTGGACCCGCTCAATCCGCGCTCGCTGACCTTCCAGATGGAAATCATTCTGGACCACGTCACCGCCCTGCCGACCCTGCGCGATGACGGCATGCCCGAAGAGCCCCTCGATCTTGCAAGGCGTATCTCGTCGATGATCACGACGGTGCACGCCGCCGATCTGGACGCCGACTTCCTCCTGGCCTTCGAGGCGCGCATGATGCAGCTGTCCGACGCCATCGCCCGCCGCTACTTCCTGCAGGGCTCGGTGATGGCGCCGGCCAAGAGCGCGACGCAACTGGCATGATTTACGACGTCAGCCACAAGACCACCATCAGCTACGACGGCATTGTCCGCCTGGCGCAGTTCAATATCCGCACCCAGCCGGCGCCCTGGCATGACCAGACGCTGATCTCCCAGGACCTGGCCATTTCGCCAAAGGCGGCGACCTTCAATCGCGAAGGCGCCTATCTGGCCCCCCTGACCCGGGCGAGGATCGACGCGCCGTTGAGCGAACTGGTGGTCACAAAGAAATTCCGCATCAAGGTCGAGCGCATGGCGCCGGAGCCCGGGCCCGCCGATCCCACCGTGGGTCAGGTGCGCGACGCAGCCCTGGCCGTGCAGCGCATCGATGTGCTGTCGCCGGCCAACTATCTCTACCCCTCACCGCGCGTGCCGCTCGATCCGGCCATCGCCGCCTGGTGCGCCGAGGATCTGGACAACGCCCGCGGCGTGGTCGAGGCCGGCCTGTCCCTGGCCCGCCGCATCCAGACCCTGTTCGACTACAATCCGAAGGCCACCGAGGCCGATACGCCGGTTGTCGACGCCTTTGCCGCCAAGGCCGGCGTTTGCCAGGACTTTGCGCACATCATGCTGGCCGGCCTGCGCGCCGCGGGCCTGCCAGCCGCCTATGTCTCGGGCTACCTGCGCACCATCCCGCCGGCCGGCAAGCCGCGTCTGGTGGGCGCTGACGCCACCCATGCCTGGGTGATGATCTGGTGCGGCGAGGACTTAGGCTGGCTGGGCTTTGATCCGACCAACGGCTGCACGGTGGGACCCAGCCACATCCTTTCCGGCGTCGGCCGCGACTACGCCGACGTCTCGCCGATCGACGGCGTGCTGCTGGGGCTGACGCGCCAGAAGTTGAAGGTGGCCGTGGATGTGATACCGGTCGAGGAATCTTAAGCCTTGCCGCCCGGTCGCCGCTCCGGTTCGGCCGACGTGCAGGCATCAGGGAGGCCGCATCGATGAAGCTCGCTGTAAGGGTTTGCCTGGGCGCCGCGCTCGCCGCCGCGCCGCTGGCCGCATTCGCCCAGGCGCCGGCCGCCGAGCCGGCGCCCAAGACGGAGGGGCTGACGGCGGCCGAGAGACTCAACCAGCAGATCGTTGAGCAGAACAACGCCGCCGCAGCCAGCGAAGCAGCCGCCGTGGCCGCCTATCAAGCCCAGCAGGCGGCGGTCAATCAGACCAATCAGGACGCCCAGGCCAAGTACAACGCTCAGGTCAAACAGACCGACGCCGAGGCCCGCGCCGCCGCCGGCGCCGCCGCCCGCGCCCAGGCCGAGGTCGACGCCAAAAATGCCGCGATCGCGGCCCAGGCCGCCGCCGACGCCGCCGACTTTGCCGCCAAGAACCAGGCCTATCAGGCCCAGTTGGCCGCCTCGCAGGCCGCTCAGGCCGCCTATGAGCGGAACCTGGCGGACTACAACGCCTGCATCGCCGGCCAGAAGAGCCGCTGCAAACCCCAGTAGGGCCTGCTCAGCGGGACCTGGCCTTCGCCTTGTGCTCCGGTTTGTCCACGCGCGAGGTCGAGGCCATCTTGCGCAGCTCGTCCTCGCTCATCGATCTGTACATGTCCTTTGAAGCGCCCTTGAGGGCGCTGACGCTTTCGTCGCCGCGTTTGGCGGCCAAGGCCGCGCCGGCGGCTTTCTGTTGGGCCGCTGACTTGGCGGGCATGGCCAGACTCCTTCGTTACAAGACCGGATGCTGGTCAACCGCCCAGGCGGACGCAGGTTCCCGCCGGTGATCCGCCGGCCGCTCGTTTGCGTATCTTTCGCGATAACGCCCGCGAGGCGTTCCAACGGGGAGACAGTCCATGACCAATGCAGATCAGGTCCGCGCCATGTACGCGGCTTTTCAACGGGGCGACGTTGCGCCGATCATCCAGGCCATGGCGCCGGACGTGCGCTGGGACGATCCGGCCCAGAACACCGATGCGCCGTGGCTGCAGCCCAGGCGCGGGCCTGACGGCGTGGCGGCGTTCTTCGCCTCCCTGGCCGCCATCGAGTTCCACCGCTTTGAGGTAAAGACCGTGCTGGAACAAGCCAATCTGGTGGTTGGGATTGTCATCGTCGAAGCAACCGTCAAGGCGACTGGGGTGAGGGTCGATGAAGCCGATGAGGTCCATCTGTGGACCTTCAATGAATTGGGCAAGGTCACCGAATTCAAACACCGGCTCGACACCCGCCAGCACCAGCTGGCCTTCACCGGCGCCCGGGTGGCCGAACTGGCCTGAAACTGGCTTGGTCGTCTGTGGGCTACGACGGTCCGGCGCTCGTGCCGGGCCGAAGGTGGGGGCCCCACAGAGGAGATCCGACCATGAATGTCGGCTCAACGACCAACTCTGCTCAGCTACAACAGTTGTTGCAGAGTATATTCAGTACCGCCGACACCAACGGTGACGGCTCGTTATCGTCCAGTGAATTTCAGAACATTGGGCAAAATGTGCAGGCCGGCGGCAATAGTGCGCCTACCGGATCGCTTAACACCGGCGATATGCTGGGAGCTCTGGCCCTTTCGGCCCTGCTCTCCCAACAGCAGCAGTCATTATCAGGCCAGGCGGCCGCAACCTCGTCCATCGACGCGCGGTTTGCGGCAGCCGACACCAATGGCGATGGCTCACTGTCCGCCGATGAACTGACCGCGGCCATGGCCAAGCGGGCGCCCAACAGCGCCCAGGCGACCATAGCCGACCGAAGCGCCAAGCTGCTGGCCGCCGCCGATACAAACGGCGACGGCGTTCTGTCCAAAGCCGAGTTTGCGGCCATCCCGCACGGCCATGGCGGACATCACCACGGCGGCGGCGCCGGACTCGCGGCGACCACACCGGCCGCTTCGGGATCGGGCGGAACGACCTACAACGCCGCGGACACCAACAAGGACGGCGTCGTCAGCGCCGCCGAGTTGATGGCCAGCCTGTCGTCTGTTCCGGCCAGCGCCGGACCTGACGTCAGCGGCGATGCGCTGACGACCCTGACCAAGCTGCTCCAGCAGCTGGGCGCACCGCAAACGACGGGCGCCAGCGTCAGCGCCTCGGCCTAGGCATAAAGGCGGAGCCGGCAGAAAGCCCGCTCTGCTCGCCCACCGGCGGGGCTATCGCCCCTCCGGCTTTCTGCTAAATCGGCAGGCAGCAAGCAGGGAGCAGGCACCATGGACATCAAGGGCAAGGTCATTGTCATCACCGGCGCGGCCAGCGGCATCGGCAAGGCCATGGCCGAGCGGTTTCACGCCGAGGGCGCGCGGGCGCTGATCCTGGGCGATCTGAACTAGGCTGGTGTTGCGGCCGTCGCCGCATCGGTCGGCGGCATCGGCATGAAGGCCGACGTCACCCACGAAGCCGACGTCATCGCCCTGGTTCGCGCCGCCGAGGATCAGTTCGGCCGGGTCGATCTGTTCTGCTCCAACGCCGGCGTTGGCGTCGGCGATACGGACAAGAACAACGCCGCCTCGGCCCCGGACGCGGCCTGGGCCCTGTGCTGGAACGTCAATGTCATGGCCCACGTCTATGCGGCCAGGGCCTGCCTGCCGGGGATGATCGCCCGCGGCGAGGGCTATTTCCTCAACACCGTCTCGGCCGCCGGCCTGTTGTCACAGATCGGCAGCGCCACCTATTCGACCACCAAACACGCCGCCATCGGCTTCGGCGAAGCTCTGGCCATCACCCAGAAAAACCAGGGCATCGGCGTCAGCCTGCTCTGCCCCCAGGCGGTGGATACGCCGATGCTGGGCGGCGGGCCGGGCGCCCAGAACGTTGACGGCGTGCTCTCGCCCCAGACCGTCGCGGGCTGCGTGGTCGAAGGCCTGGCGCGCGAAAGCTTCCTGATCCTGCCGCACGAGATCGTGCTGACCTACATGCAGCGCAAGACCGGCGACTACGACCGCTGGATCAAAGGCATGGCCCGGCTGCGAGACTCGGTGATGGAAGGCTCGGCGGGCGCCAGGACCTGAAGCGGTTGTCGCCGTCACGGAAGTTGGGAGCGCCTCATTCCGGGGAAGCTATCGATTTCGCGTCGCCGCACACGTGGAACTAGCCACGCTCCGACCTCCAGCCGGTGGCCCTATTAACAATTGGAAGGGCCAAGCCCAGAAGCGCCAACATGGCAGCAGCAGTGGCAAATGGACTCAGTCCGCTCCGCGACGCTACCAAGCTGCCCATTGCAGAACAGCCCACAAGAGCAGTCAGCTGGAACTCAAATCTGGCTCGCATATAGGCGGGCGCGCGGACAGCCTTTGCCTTGTCGGAGTCGAGCTCAGCATAGCTGGCTCGGATAGATCGGCTACCCGTAATGAGGCCGACGCAGCAAAACCCAAAACTCGCCGCCTCTAACATTCCCAACTGCGGCGTGTCCCAGTTGCTGGCAGATCCATGGCGAAGAACAGCCAGCGCCAGGGCACAGGCGACTCCTCCCCCCACCTGCATTTGATAGAGTTTGAATCGGAACATGGGTGGAGCATCACCCTGGGATTTACAATCGTCAACTGACCGCGTCCCACCAGCGGTCGATGTGTCCAAGGGCTAGTCTAGGCTGCCCAGCCAATGACAACTCCTGGCAAAAGGTGGCGATCACGAGGTCAAAGCGAATGGTTGTCTTGAATGCCATCGCCGAAATCGAACTAAACCACCGACACCGACCTGTTGTTACCCCTCCCATTGAACGCTAAACCTTCCGCCAACGACCGCTGCGCGGACGGGCCAGGTGTCCGTGAGTCATTGGCGGCATGAGGGGTGGACCATGACTTTCAATAGATTGGTTGCTCGGGCGCTGATCACCGCCTTTGTCCTCCTCACCGCCGTCGCCTGCGCGACGACCGATGTCGCCACGCGCGTGACCTCGACGATGAAGGTCTACGACCCCGGCAAGTGGCTGTACTGGGGCGGCGATGCGGGTCAGACGCGCTATGCGCCGGTCAACCAGATCAATCTATCCAATGTCTCGCGCCTGAAGATCGCCTGGCGCTGGACGGCGGACGGCACCGGCGGCAATTGCTGCGGCGATTTCAAGGGCACGCCGATTCTGGACGACGGGGTGCTCTATATGCCCTGGCTGAACCACGGCATGGCGGCGATCGACGCCGGCACCGGCAAGACCATCTGGACCTTTGAGCCGCAGCCGGCCGACATCGGCATGGGCACGGGATCGCTGGCCCCGCGCAGCCTGGCCTACTGGACCGACGGCAAGGAAAAACGCCTGTTCCACAATTCGTTCGACGGGCGGTTGATCGCCGTCGACGCCAGGACCGGCCTGCCGGCGCGCGAGTTCGGCAAGAACGGCCAGATCAATCTGCGCGACAACCTGGCGCCCGAGCGGATCCAGGGCGGCGATGTGCGCTCGGTCTCGCCGGCCCTGGTGGTCGGCGATATCGTCATCGCCCAGATCATTCCCTCGCCCGGCCGCAACAAGGAGGTCCTGCCCGGCGACGTGCGCGGCTATGACGTTCACACCGGCAAGCTGATGTGGACCTTCCACGTGGTGCCGCGCCCGGGCGAGTTCGGGGCCGACACCTGGGGGAATAACAGCAACACCTAGGTTGGCCAGGGCGGGGTGTGGTCG
>CAZJBC010000136.1:0-7941 GCA_964543805.1 uncultured Brevundimonas sp. | reverse complement strand
GCGAAAGACCTGCGGCGCGGGAGCGGCGGCGGAGAGGCGGGCAGGTGGGACGGCGACGGCTATCGGAGTCGCGGCGGGGGCAAAGCCATTCAGCTGGGAAAGCCTTGTCTGATAACTGGCGGTCAAACAAGCAACGGCGCCGGGTGCACAGCGATTGCGGGCCTGAATCCAGTCCCGTTGTGAGCGGCGAAGGGCATCGCCCGACCCTGGATACTGGGTCAGCTTTGCCGCATAGAGCGCGGCGAGTTTCGTGTCGGAGGCCGCCAGGGTCGCGTCGCGGCACACCTGGCTTTCGGCCCAGGCGGCGGCCTTTGCACAGTCGAAACTGGTTTCGAATGTCGGTCCCGCCGGTTGGGCGGCCGCCGCGGCCAGCGATGTGGCATCTGGGGCGGGCGCGGACGCTGGTGGAAGGCTGGTAGGATTAATCGGAATGGCTTGCTCGACAGTCACCGCCGGCGGCGTCGCGGTCGCAACCACGGGAATCTTGGCCCCAAACAAGCCGAAGGGCTTGAAGATGAAAACCGCCGCCGCCCCTGCGGCGAGCATGAGCGCCAGGACAACGAGTCCCGCAATCAGGGGCAGGCGGCTCGGTGCGGCGGCTCGGGTCGGCCGCGGATTATGGGCCGGCTCCGGCGGCGTGGGTGTAATGCGTTGCGGCGCGGCTTCGGCCAGGGGCGCGGCGATGGGATCAGCAGCTGCCTCGGCCGCAAGCTCGGGACCGGCGGTGTCTGTCGCGGCGACGGGCGGATCCAAGGCGGTCGCCGCGAGGCTGGTTCCACAGCTGCGGCAGAACCTGGCGTTCGGAGCGGTGGGTTTTCCGCAGCCGGGACATGCGTTTTCGGCGCTGCCAGTTGCGGCGGAAAGGGCGGCCGGCTCGGGCGGCGGTGCGGCCGCCGCCGCCGTCGCGGGCGAGGCAAGACGGCTCCCGCAGCCTTGACAGAAGCGCACGCCCGGCTTGGCGACCTGGCCGCAATTGGAACAGGTGTTTTCCGCGGCTGTGTCAGCGACCGGCTCAGCTAGCGAGGATGCGGCCGGTTCCGGCGCTGTGGCGACCAAGCCGGTTCCACAGGTGCGGCAGAAATTGGCGCCGGCCTTGGCGAGCTCTCCGCAGCCTGGGCAAGCGATTTGCGCGTCATTTGGCGGGCCTGCTTGCGTCATCGGACGGGCTCTCGTTTATGGCGATCAAAAATGGACCAATACGCGAGTGCGTGTCTCTCCGAAAGAGTTAACGCGGTTGCCGGAGATTCTGGTTCAGCCTCAAGTCCCACACGCATCGGTCGTCGATTCTCGAGTTGACAGGTTGCCGAGCCGGTGCAAGCAGTGATTGTGCGGTGGGATGGAAACACGTTTCCATTTCAGGGGACACCGCATTGTCGGGGGCAGTACAACAAGTTGAATATGAAGCCATAAAGATTCGTGTGGGTGGATAATTCAAATATTGAACTGATATGGTAAATCGCCTCGGTTTAAGTACAAGCTTACAAAGAGCTGAACACAGAATACGTCCGGGCTACACACAAGGGGAATTACCGTGGGCGCCTTTATAATCTTTTTGATCCTCTGTTATTTCATTCCGACTGTCATCGCCTTGTTGCGAAAACATAAGGATGCGCCGGCGATCGCTGCGATCAATATCCTTTTGGGCTGGAGTTTTATCGGCTGGTTTGTCTCGTTTATCTGGGCGCTGTCCGACCCGCGGGGACGAAATGCACCGACCACCGTTATCGTTAACAATGCGGTCTCGGCGACCGGATATCACTCGCCCCCGCCGGCAGCGCCGGCGCCCGAACCTTCGCCCGCGCCAACGCAAGCATCCTCAGATCCCGACACAGCGTATTGGGATCGGATCGACAAGAACGATGCCGACTCGCTCGAGGAGTATCTCATCCGTCACCCGAACGGCCGGTTCGGTGCGCTGGCGCGCAGCAAACTGGACCGGTTGAATGGTTCGACTTCGGCCCCTGCCCCAGCGCCCGCGCCTGCGCCTTCCGACCCTGCGCCGGACGCGGCCAGTTCGCAGTGCGGCGCATGTAACTCGGACATTGACCCCGGCGCGCGGTTTTGCGGCGAATGCGGGGCCCCTGCGCCGGCGTAGCCCCGTTTTTTTCAGCCGGCGGCAGTCGACCGATCGGCTGGTCAACCTTCGCCCCGTTTTGATTTGCAACAAATGGGCGTGATTCGATTCGTGAAATAGTGCGCCCGCTTGCAGAACCGTCGTGGTCCTCTGTGGCCTCCGGGACGTCAGCGTTTGAGCCAATCGTTCAACAACAGTGACCTCAAGGGCGGACTTTCGACGTGGTCCCGTGATAGGGGCGAACCGTCCCCCGAGTCGTCCAACCACAATCTCATCGTTCCCAACATTGCTCACCTCAATCCGAGCGAATCGGACCGGTTGGCTGCGCGGATTGGAGGGGCGTTTTTTCTGGAGGCGGCGGTCGCCGTATCGGACGCTTTTGATGGCGACCTGATAAGGGGCCTCATAGCCATGGAACTGATGCAGCTACAGTTTGAGTCCGCCGCGATTGTTTCCAAATCAGGTTCGCCGGCCGAAGGGCGAAAGTCGACGACAGTCTATGCTGTCGCCAAGTCCCTTGGCCTGAACTACGAGACCACGCGCCGCCATTTCAAACGTCTGGTCGACGAAGGCTATTGTCAGCGCTTGCCAGAGGGCTTCGTCACCGTTGCCTCGGCCATCGAGCGGCCCGAGTTGGTCCGCGTGATTCGCAAACTGTCGACCCTCGCCAGGCGAGCCCAGGAACACCTCAATAAAGCCGGGTCAGGCGATCCGTAGATCGGTCTAGGCCGTGGCGATCAGGTCAACCAGGGGGCCCTCCGCTGTCACGGCAATACGCGCCTCGACGCCGAAAACGCGGCGGATCAGGTCGGGCGTCAGCACCTCGCGGGTTGGGCCGCTTGCCACGACCTTGCCGTCGCTCAGGGCGATGACGTCGCTGGAATAGCGCGCCGCCAGGGTCAGGTCGTGGATGGCGGCGAGCACCAGCCGGCCCTCGCCGGCCAGACCCCTCAGGCGTCCCATCGCGTCAATGGCGTGGCGCGGATCCAGGCCCGTGGTTGGCTCGTCAACGATCAGGCAACGCGGTTGACCGACCAGGGCGCGGGCCAGCATGGCGCGGGCCAGCTCGCCGCCGGACAGCGTGGTGGCGGCCTGGTCCCTCTGGCCGGTCAGGTCGCAAGCGGCCAGGGCCGCGGCGACGCGCGCCTCCATGTCCGATGTCAGCCCGCCGAAGGCTGGCAGGGTAGGGGTCAGGCCCAGCGCCACCAGCCGGGCGACCGAGATGGGCCATTCGCAGCGCGGGTTCTGCGGCAGGAAGGCGCGCGCCCGGGCCAGATCCGCCGGCTTCCACTGGGCCAGGCGCCGGCTGTCCAGACTAGCCTGGCCGGTGTCCGGCTTCAGCAGGCCGGCCAGGCAGTGCAGCAAGGTCGATTTACCCGCGCCGTTTGCACCGATCAGGGCGGTGAAACTCGCCCCTTCCAGGGTCACGGACACATCATCGACAATGGCCCGCCCGGCGCGCCGCACGGTCAGATTTTCGGCAGACAGCACGGTCATGGCGAGGTCCGCTTCATGCGCATGACCAGCCAGAAAAAGAACGGCAAGCCGACCAGGCTGGTCAGCACGCCCAGGCGGATCTCCGAACTGGTGGGAATAAGGCGGGTGGCGACGTCGGCGGTCAACAGCAGGGTCGATCCGGCCAGGGCGGACGGAATCAGGGTGCGGCTCGGCTGATGGCCGACGAAGGGACGCACCAGGTGTGGCGCCACCAGGCCGATGAAGCCGATGGCGCCGGCCACCGATGTCGCTGCGCCCACCGCCAGCCCCGCGCCGATCAGGGCGATCAGACGGGTGCGTTCCAGGTTGATCCCAAGGCTCTGGGCCTGGGCCTCGCCCAGCGACAGGGCGTCCAGCGCCCTTGCGGTCGACAGCAGCAGCAGGCCGCCTGCCAGGATGAAGGGTCCGGCCAGGATCACATGATCCCAGGTGCGGTCCGACAGCGAGCCCAGCAGCCAGACGGTGATCTCAAAGGCCGCATAGGGGCTGGGCGCGAAATTCAGCGCCAGGGCGACGCCCGATCCGGCCAGGGCCGAGACCGCCGCGCCGGCCAGGATCAGGGTCAGGGTTCCGCCGCCGCGGCCGACGGCGAAGGTAAGGGCCCCGGCCGCGATGGCGCCTGTCAGGCCCATCAGGGGCGTCGCGAAGGCGAAGGCGGTAGACAGGCCGAAATAGATGGCGATCACCGCACCCAGCGAGGCGCCGCCCGACACGCCGAGCAGGCTGGGCTCGGCCAGGGGATTACGGGTCAGCCCCTGCAGCACCGCGCCCGACAGGCCGAGCGCCGCGCCGATCAATATGGCCAGCACCGCCCTGGGCAGGCGCAACTGATAGAAGATCAGATCCGACAGCTGTTCGCCGGGCGTCGTGAATCCCTGCCACAGCGTCTGGGGGCTCAGCCACACCTTGCCGGCCAGCAGCGAAGCAGCCGTGGCGGCCAGGCCCGCGAGCACGATCAGGATGATCAGCCCGGTCCGGCGGTTCATTTGCCGGCTCCCCGGCTGACCGCGATCAGGGCCGCGCGCAGGTCGGCGGCCGCCTTTGCTGACTGGGGCACGCCGCAATTGTACAAGGTCTCGGGATAGGTGATTTCCCGATGGGCGTAGAGGCCGCGAAGGGCCCGGTTCGAGGCGCCCGCATCCGTCAGTGACGGTTTTTCCTTCGAGGTCTGGCCGTACATCAGCACATCCGGCCGCGCCGCCAGCAGCTCTTCGATCCCAAAGCTGTTATACTGCTCGTTATTGAGTCTGGAGGCGATGTTGATCGCGCCGGCCGCCTCAATGATGGCGTTGGCGAGGGTCTTCTTGCCGGGCACAGAATCCCCGCTCCAGGCCGCGACCACAAAGGGCTTCGGCGGCGGGCTGGCCGCCAGTTGCGCCAGGGTGCGGTCCATCTGCGCGATCAGGGTTTCGGCGCGTTCCGGCTCGCCCACCGCTGCGCCGACCTGGCGGGTGATGGCGCGGATGTCTTCGAAACTGGTGGCGCTCTTTACCTCGATCAGCGGCGCGCCGGCCGCGCGCGCCAGCCGGCGCGTGACCGGCGTGGAAAAGTCGCCCGCGATGATCAGATCCGGCGCCTCGCCGACGATCTCCTCGGAAGAGCCGTGGTTGATCGGTACGCCCGCATCCAGGCCAGGCTGGATGAACCGGATGGCGTCGTGGGCCCGGTAGGTGACCGAGGCGATCCGCGCCTTTGGAACCAGTTGCAGGACCAGCAGGTCCGTGCACTCGTTCATCGACATGAT
Organism: uncultured Brevundimonas sp.; assembly: GCA_964543805.1. Taxonomy (GTDB): domain Bacteria; phylum Pseudomonadota; class Alphaproteobacteria; order Caulobacterales; family Caulobacteraceae; genus UBA5005. The sequence continues at coordinate 2,626 of CAZJBC010000136.1, read as the reverse complement.
GCGCATCGGCCTGGGTGCCGCCGGCGCCGCCGCCAGAGGGGTCAGCGCCGCGCAGATCGCCAGCCAGCACAGCGCGCGGCGCCTCATGCTCTAGAACCCTTTCCGAACGCCGATGACCGCGGTGCGGCCGGGGCTGCGGGCCGTGTACTGTTCCTGATAGGCCTGGTCGAACAGGTTATCCACCCGGCCAAACAGCTCCATTCCCTCGCCGATCTTGTGGCTGACCGACAGGGCGACCAGCGTATAGGCCGGCATCACCCGCCGCGGCGTCGGAAAGGCGTTGGGATCGGTAAAGTCAAAGTCCCGGAACTGGCCGGTGTAGCGCACCGTCAAGGTGGCCGAGGTCCTGGCCCCAGGCGCTTTCCAGGTCAGATCGGTGCTACCTGAATCGTCGGGCCGGCGGATCTCCGGCAGGCCGCCGCCTTCCTGGGCCGACAGGTGCGTCCAGGCCGCGTGGGCGGTCAGACTGTCGCCGAGCCTAGCCGAGGCTGAGGCCTCGATCCCGTCCTGGGTGGACAGGGTCGTGCGGTTCTCCGGCGTCGACAAAAAGCCCGGCAGGAAGGCGGTGAAGATCTCGTCCTTCAGCACGCTGTGGAAATAGGTCAGCGACAGGCTGTAGCGCCGGCTGGAGGGAGTCAGATCCGCGCCCGCTTCCCAGCCTCCGGAGCTTTCCGGCCGCAGGTTCGGGTTGCCGACGAAGCTGCTGGGATCAAAGCCGAACAGTTCGAAATTGGTCGGCGCCGCCAGCCCCGTTCCCGCCGCCGCACGCAGGCGCAGGGCGTTGTTGACGCTATAGCTGACCTGGCCGCGCCAGGTGTCGGCGTTCTTGAAGCGGTCGTTCTGGTCGTGACGCGCCGAAAGGCCGACGCCCAGGTGATCGCCGAACCGTCCCTCGTATTCGGCGACATAGCCGATATTGCTCAGCACCCGGGTCAGATTGATCGGCCCCGGCGCGCCATCCGGCACATTGCGATAGGTCTCGCGCTTGTCGTCCAGGGCCAGGGTCAGGGACTGTCGGGTCGCCTCGCCGCCGAACCGGTATGTCGCCTCGGCCGACCCCTTCACGCGGGTTCCGTCGCTGCCGAAAGTGAAGGCGCCGGCGTCGTACTCGCGTCGCTCGGTGTCGTTGTCCTGCAGGGTCAGGGCCGTGGTCAGGCGGCCGTCCAGAAAGCTCGCCTCGCCGCGCACCAGGCTCAGCAGGGCCCTGTTGGTGAAGCTGCCCGTCCCGTCGACAAAGCGGCCGTAGGTGGCCGGATTTACCGGCTGGAAGGTGTTGGGATCGGTGGCGAAGTCCTCGCCAATGTCATCGGCGCGGGTGTCGGAATAACGGACCACGGCCTTCAGGCGGACCGTGTCTGACAGTGAAAGTGTGGTCTTGCCCGACAGCGAATAGTCGCTGTAGCCGACATCGCGCACCCCGCCCACCGCGCCGGGCTGGCCGTTGGTCGTGTAGCCGGCGGCCGACAGAGCGTAGTCGACTTTGCCCGAGACCCCCGCCTGGCGTATCGCCGCCGACAGAGTATCATCGCTGCCGGCTTCGACGCGCCCGCGCAGCCCGGGCGCCTCGGCGCCGGTGGCGGTGATGTAGCTGACCACGCCGCCGATCGCCTGGGCCCCGTAGAGCGCGCTTTGCTGGCCGCGCAGCACCTCGACGTGGGCGACGTCGTCGGCGATCAGGGTGGAGAAATCGAACTCGCCCTGGAACGGGTCGCTGGCGTCAATGCCGTCGATCAGCACCAGGGTGTGATTGGCTTCGGCGCCGCGGATGCGCACCTCGTCCAGCTGGCCCAGCGGTCCTTCGCGGTTGACCGCCACGCCGGGCACATCGCGCAGCACATCGGCCAGCGTGCGGGTTCCGCGGTCCTCCATCTGGTCGGACGTGATCACCGTGACCGAAGCGCCCAGGTCGCCCTTGCGCACCGCATCGCCCCGCGAGGCCGAGATGATCAAGGCGTCGACCTGGGTGACATCGTCCGAATTGTCGGCCGGCGGCGGCGCGGGCTGATCGGCCCAGGCTAAGGGGGGCGCCAGTAACAGGCCCGCCAGGGCGGTCGTTAGAATCAGGGCCTTTCTCATGGACAGGAACTCCATGCCGGTGGGAGCAATTCGCAGAGCCGCCACCGACAGCGGACGCGCGACGAAACCGCGCCGGCCGCGACATGGCGACAGGCGTAAGCGTGGTTCGTCGCTCGACGGAATCCGCACCTGGACTTCCCTGGTCCTGGCATGAGCGACTTCGCCAACCGGTCTCCTGGCTCACGGATCAACGCGGAGTGATCACCTTCCCGGGCAAGGCGCCCAGTGGCTGCGACGGGATAGGCCCCCGTCACGCGATCGTCCGCTAACCGCTTACAGTTGCAGGGACAGCCTCAGATTTGACGCTGAAGTCAGCGTCTCACTGTGTTCCCGCTAGGCCCTTTCGGGCATCGGCGCGTCTTATGTTCAGTCACGGCTTTGGACCGCGGCCGGATGATTGTCCGGCCGCCGGCTTTGATCAAGCAGAAATTTTGCGGTGCAGCATGCCGCCCGCGACAGGGGCGTCTAGCTCGCGTGCTGGTTCTTGTACTTGGAATGGCAGGTCGTGCAGTTGTCGCCCAGGTCGTTGGCCACCTGGGACAGCTTGGCG
>CAZJBC010000135.1:0-7955 GCA_964543805.1 uncultured Brevundimonas sp. | reverse complement strand
GGGCGACCCGTTCGGCCGCCGCCGGCTTGGCAAAGGCCTCCGGCACATCGACACCATTGGGGATGATCACGACAGGATTGCTCAGGCCCACAGCCCGCACTTCGTCGTACTCGCCCTCGCTGGTCGCGTGGATGAAGGCCGCGCCGGCCATGGCCTTGCGTTGGAAAGCCGCCCAGAACAGCCGCTTTTGCAGGGATGAAAACCGCATCGCTGCATCGCCCAGCATGCCCCGCGGCGAGATCACGAACGCTTTGCCCGCCGCCCGCGCCGCATGGGCCGGAGACAGGTTCGGGGCCAGCCACAGGCCATGGGTGTGCAGCACCGCCGCCGATCCCCTCGCCTCGGCGAACAAGGCCCGCCGCATCGCACCCGACAGCCGCAAGTGGCCGATGCGCGGCAGGCTCGCCAGATCGTGCGCGAACCTGCGCCGACGCACGCCATTGAGGGTCACATCATCTGGCGATCCGACCGTGAACAGCTCGACCTCGGCTCCTGCGGCCGCCACGCCCTCGGCCAGACGGGGCGCCGAATAGGACGGCCCGTGCGAGAGATCGGCCACCGAGGCGACGATTTCGATGATCCGCATCGGACCGCGTCTCACCAGCACGGCGACCGGGGGACTGCCGGGTCTCTCATGGCGCCTGCACCACCATCTGGTGCTTGCCGGCCGCCGACGGGGCAATGGCGTCCACGCGCTCCAGCGGCGCATCGCGCAGGGCCGGATCGATTCTGGCCAGCCGCTCGCGCAGCTTCGCCTCCGTCTCATCCGCCAGCGGCGCATCGGCCTCATAGCGCATCGTGGGAATCCCTCCGCCCGCCTTGCCAACGATCTGATAGCCGCGAACGCCGTTCAAGTCGCGCAGCACATGCGTGAAGGCCTCGGAATGGATCGGCGTTCCGTCCGGCAGGATGACCGCATCATTCACTCGCCCGCCGACCGAGGCAAAGCCCGTCACTCCGTCAAGGGCCCCCGGCGTCACTGTATCGCCGATCGCATAGCGCAGCAGCGGCAGGGCCCGCGCGCCGAGGCTGGTGACGATCAGCGCCCGGCCCGCGCCCACGGCCTCGCCCAGCTCCAGCCTGTGCCGCGCCCAGAAGGCGTCATAGCCGCCACCCGGCCGCTCATAGGCGATGGCCCCGGTCTCGACGCTGCCGTACTCCATCACCAAGGGGCAGCCGAAGGTCGCCGAGATCACGTCCCGGCTGTCGTCGCGCGGCAACCCCTCGGCGGTGGCGATCACCGCCTTTAGCTTCAAGCCCGCAAACGCCGCCGCCCGGTCAGCGTTGGCCCGCGCCAGCCGGTCCAGGGCGCAGGAGTAACCGATCACGTAACGCGCCCCGCTGGCGGTCAGCGCATCGCCCGCCCGCCTCAGATCGTCCGTCGACAGCCGATAGGCGTTCCAGCGTCTGTAGCCGACCACCGCATCGCTGAGGCGCCGCTTCATCCGGATCAAGGCCGCCTTCGGGCCCGTGCCGAACATCAGGGCATGGCCCCAGATCATGAACAGTTTGTCCGCCGGCGTGATCCCCAGCCGCCCACGCCCGACCCACAGATCAAGCCCCGCTTCCACCGTCTCGGACTTGAACACGGGAAACCGCATTGGCTGGGCGGTGGTCCCGCCTGTTGCACGCCACAGCACAGGCTCACCCGACTGCTCCGCCGCCGCCAGATCGAGTCGCAGGTCAGCCTTGGTCTGTACGGGAACCCGCGCGGCCAGATCGTCCCAACTTTCGAACTTCCCTGGCAGATCAAGTCTCTTCTGCATGGCCCGCGCCCAGGGCGAGCGCACAAGGCTCTCCGCCCAACCCGCGTTCAGCCGCGCCAACTGGAATCCCGCCAGGTCCGCGGGCGGGCGCGCGTAAAGTTCGGCTTCCCGCTTCAGGGGCCCCGCCATACGCCAGGCGCGAAGCGATCCGCCCAGGGTCATGCGATAACGCGCAGCCAGATTGCACTGGGGAAATGCACCCCGCCAGGGGCCGCCAGGCCGTCCGAATTGTTCTGCGGCTCGTAGCGGGCGAACTTGGCCGCCAGAGCCTTGGGCGCCGTATAGTGCAGCATGCTGAGCGCGGCCTCGATCCGGTAGCGCGGATTGCCGGCCAGAAAGGCGTGCAACAGCGTGCTCTCGGCGTGGAAAAACAGGTCCTCGGTTAGCAGGCGGCGCGGATAGTCGTAGGGAAAATAGATGTCGTGGAAATGCACGAACACGCCCTTGGCCAGCCGGGGCAGAACCTCCAACACCATGCGGTTCACCTCGCTGCCGGCTCGCACCGCGTGGGTGGAATCGATGAACAGCAGATCGCCCGCCGAAAGCCCGGTGAAGGCGGACAGATCGGCGCTCTGGGCGGGCTCGGCGATCAGGGTGATCGCGCCCTGACCCGCCATCTCAGTCAGATAGGGCGTCGGATAGGGATCAACGCAGGTGACCTCGACCTCATAGCCTTCGTCCTCGGCGGCCTTGCGGATGATGGCGGTGGAAACGCCGCAGCCGACCTGAACTACCCGCGCCGGCTTCCAGGTGCGGATGAAGGCGTAGAGGAACTCGGCCTCGATGGGCCCATATCCGCCGTCCGAACGGTTCGCGTGAACGGCTTCGGCGTGCACCGGCCGCTCGTCCAGCGCCGCGCGGACCGGGTCCGTCACGGTTTGACTCAAGAACGCCAGCTGATGATCCAGCTCTGCGCCCAGCACGCCGGTCATCGACATCGGCGCCCGCCAGCCCGTCGAGGCCTTCAGCTGGACCAGGTCTGGGATCTGCGAATAGAAGTGCCGCGGCAGAATATCGACGACGAGACGCTGGCCCAGGGCGAACAGCCCATGAAGCGCCTTCTTGCCCGAGGTCTTCAGTGATCGCGCCAGGGTGGCCATTTAACTTCAAATCCCGGGAATCAGGGGACGTATGAGCTGGGCCACACGGTCCTGGTGGGCTGACGCGGTAAAGCCGGCGACCAGCCGGCGCCAGCCCGCCTCGCCATAGCGGCGGGCGCGCGCGCGGTCCACCAAAAGGCTCGCCAGGCCCTCGAGCAATTCCTCATCCGTGAAGTCTCGCGGCACAAGCACGCCCGTCTCGCCGTCGACCACAACGTCGGCGGCGCCGTCGTCACGGCAGGCCAGGCACGGCCGCGCGTAATTCATGGCCTCCAGATAGACCAGGCCAAAGCCTTCCTGGCGGCTGGGCATCACATAGGCGAAAGCCTTGCGGTACAACGCCTCCAGCCCACCTTCCACCATCCGTCCGGGCAGGAAAATGCTGGCCGCAGCGCGCGACGCCCGCGCCGTCTCGCGCAGGGGCTCCAGGTCAGAACCGGCCCCAACCATGACCAGCTGCGCCCTTGGAAAACGTTCAAGCAACCTTGGCATCACCGCGATAAGTTCGCGGTGACCCTTTTCCCGCTCGGTCGCATCCAGGCGCGAGACCAGCAGCAGCATCTGATCGTCCAGCGGCCGTTCGGCGCCGTCGGCCGCTTGCAGGCTGATGGCCTCGTTGGACGGCGGCGGCGGCAGGGCCTGGACCTCAAACTGCGGGGACAGCCCCAAGGGACAGGCCACGCCCTTGAACGCCGGTACGTAATTCGCCATCCGGGCCAGGGTGTAGTGGGAATTGGTCAGGACCAGCTTTGCCTTGGCGAAGGCGGTCACACTGGATGGCCGAATCCGCCAGGTGGCCTCCGAGCCGTGGGCGAAGATCGCGACGGACGGGCGCAGAAAGGCGGGAACAAGCAGCGGCGCCTCGGCCAGTCGCACGTGATCGACGACGACCAGGTCGCTGGTCAGGGTTCGCATCATAGCCGCCAGCGCGAACCGCCTCTTGTCGCCGCCAAAGGTGCGGTAGCCGGGCGCATCACCGCCCGTCTCGCCCAGCACCAGGGTCTCGACCCTGCGCCCGGTCTCGGCCGCCAGCCGCTCCAGCGCCGCCAGCACATTTCGGTTGGATGAGGCGATGCCGCCGACGGTTCCGTAGACTCCGGTCGCACAGAAAAGGATCGGGCGCGGCGCCATCAGTTCATCGCTCCCAACCGGGCGATCTGTCCTGACACCAGCGTGCTGCCATAGCGTGTCAGGTGGCCGCTGTCGGCGACCAGATACTGGCCATCCTTGCGATAGAGGCAGGACCGGTCCTGGCACAGCAGAAGGAGGGGATCGAAGAACAGCGCATCGGGCGCGGCCGCCCTCAGGGCCGCGTTCAGGCCGGGGTCAAACGCCAGGGCCGCCCGGCTGTCGGGGCCGCTCGCGCCCGCCCGGATGCGCGCCAGATGATACTCGTCGGGAAAGTCGAAATTGAAGATCGGGCTTTGGCCCACCAGGATCACCTTCAGACCGCGGGCCTTGAGCGCAGCCGCTTCGCCCCCGATCTGGGCTGCCGTCATCCTGCCCCCGGGCATGTAGGACTCCCATTTGGCCGACAGGATCACCGTGTCGATCCCGAAGCGGTCGATAACATCCAGGGCCCTCCGGTTGAATGCTGGACAGTCGCGGTTGGACTGGGACTCATAGCTTGCCACCGGCGGGCAGCGCGGCGCGGTGTACTGGATGACGCTGGCGGGCAGCTGGTCGCGCAGGCTCAGGAACCCGGCGGCATAGTGAGCGGCGTAGGAATCGCCCCACAGCAGCACCTTGTGGCCGCCCGGCTTGCCCGGGGACAGACGGCATGCCTCACCCGCCCAGGCGCCTGGCGAAGCGTCGAAACAGCGCTCGAAAACATAGGGCGCCCAATCGGGCCGCGCCGGCTCTGTCTGCATCGCCGCTTCGCTCAGGGCCGGGAACCGCGACGGCAGGCCCTTGGCGAGGATGATCCCACCGGCCAGCGCCGCCAGCGCCAGAGCCCCGACGCCAGCCGCTGTGAACACTGAGCCCCGGCTCTTCAGGATCGTCCGCCGCCGGACCGGCTGCTCGATAAACCGCCACGACAGAAAGGCCAGCAGGACGGCCAGGGCGACGCCGCCCGTCGCGGACAGAAGGTCCAGCGGTCGGAACAACAGATAGTGGCGCAGGAACACATAGACCGGCCAGTGCCACAGATAGAGCGAGTAGGAGATCAGCCCGACGCCGACGAAGGGCGATGTCGACAGCAGCCGGCTGACCGCGGGCCTCTGAATTCCGGCGCCCGCATAGATCAGCAGGACGGCTCCGGCGCAGGGCGTCAGCGAGGCGATGCCCGGCGTTGCGGTCTGAGCGCTGTAACAGACCACCGCGAAGGCGATCAGCAAAAGGCCGGCCAGCCCCGCCCCTTCGGCCATCCAGCGGCTGCGCGGCGCGACAGGCCGCAGGGCCAGCAGGGCGCCGGCCAGCAACTGCCAGGCGCGCGTCGGCGACAGGTAAAAGCTTGCGGTCGGATAGAGCGGCGTTGCCCATGCGCTGGCCGCCAGGGCCAGAACAAACACTCCTGCCGTGATCGGATACGCCCGCTTGCCGCCCCAGCGCATCAGGATGGCCAGCAAGATCGGAAAGACGATGTAGAACTGCTCTTCCACCCCCAGCGACCAGGTGTGAAGTAAGGGTCTGGTCTCGGCCGGCCCGTCGAAATAGCCGGCGGTGCTACGCCAGAAATAGACGTTGGAAACAAAGCCGATTGTGGCGATGACGCTGCGGGAAAAGTCCTGCAGGGCGCGCGGCGGCAACAGGATCAGGCCGGCGATGCCCGACGCCGCCAGCACCACGAACAGCGCCGGCAGGATGCGGCGCACCCGCCGCTCGTAAAACTTCAGCAGCGAATATTTGGCGGCCCTCATGTCGGCCAGCAGGATCGAGGTGATCAGGAAGCCCGAGATCACGAAGAAGATGTCGACCCCGACAAACCCGCCGCCGAACCCCGCAGCCCCGAAGTGGTAGAGCACCACAGCCCCCACCGCGACCGCCCGCAATCCGTCGATGTCGCGGCGATAAGTCAGGTGCGGCTGACCCGCGCTGTCCGGCAGCGTGCTCAAGCGCGCCGGCCCGCTCTGGCCCCGGTATCGTTCAAGATGGTCCGCCAGCGCCGCTGGAACGCCTCCAGGTCAAAGGCCCGCACCTTGGCGTCATCCACGGCAAGGCGCTCGGCGGGCGGATCGAACAGCAGTTTGGCGATCGCCGCCCCCGCCCCCTCGCCCGGCGGAACCACCACGCCGACGCGGCAGGCGGTGATCACCTCGGCGACGTAGGAATCTTCGGGGACCACGGCCAGGATCGGCGTGCCGCTGGCCAGATACGGCCCAAGCTTTGCGTGCATGATCACCCGGGTGTTGGGCAGATCGCCCAGCAGCAACACCACCCAGTCGGCATCCTTCAGATAGCTGACCGCTTCTTCGTGACTGGTTCGCTCGATAGCCTTGACGAACGGCGGCAGGGCGGCGACCGCAGCCGGATTGGCGCTCAGCTCGTGGTCGCCGATCACCACCATCTCCAGGTCCACACCCGCGGCTCTGGCCTTGCCCAGTTCGGCGATCAGCATATCGCCTGGGACCTTGGGAGGTTTGAACAGATTGCCCATGAACACCAGCCGTCGCGGTCGGCCGACCTCGCCCCGGGGCGGCGGGCGCATCGGCGCGCGCTCGCCCTCGTAGGCGTGCCCGATGGCCAGGAACCTTTCGGAGCCCGGCCCTTCCGCCGCCTGGCCGGCCAGGAGCAACTGCGCCGTCCGCGCCTTTGGATTGCTGGTGATGTTCAGGTCCGCCGCGTCCATCGCCGCGCGTTCCAGCGCCACAATGCGCCCATGCCGGCTGTCGCCGGGCCGCACATAGTAATCGTCCGGCGACCAAAGATCCTGCCAGTCGATCGCCAGCACGACATCTGGAAAATGCCGCCTGATCGCCGACGCAAGCACCACCAGCTCCGGAGGCGGCACGACGATGAGCACGGTCGCAGCCTCGCCACGTTTCGCAGCCTGGCGCAGGGCCGAGAACAGCCCGCGCTTCAAGGCGCCCAGATAGAGACTGACCGACAAGGGAAATGAAGACAGCAGGCCCAGCTCCAGCGACGCGACCAGGGCCAGCGCCACATTTGCCGGATAGATCCCCCGCCCTCGCAAATCGACGTCCACGCTGGCGCCATGCTGGATCTGACGCTCGGCCTTGCCGTGAATCTGACGTACGACGATGGTCCGGATGTCAGCGTCGGCCAGATCGAGTAAGTGATTGATCCGCCGGTTGGCGGTCGAAGCGAACCTGGAGACGACAAACAGATTCGTCATCGCGGCCGGCTAATCATCGGAATGCCGTGAGAATCGGCCCGGCGCACATTGACTTGGTTTCCCGTCGATTCACAGGCGAATGCAGCCTCGTTCTGCTTGCTCGCAACCTTGATCGTCAAGGAAAACCTCCGTTGTAAGCGGGGCCTCGCGCGGCGGGTTTCAATTCCCGCTGCGGGACCGTAAGGCTTGCCCTTCCGGCCGCCCTTGACGCCTCCCGCCAAGTCACCCTCCAAGTTGGTTCCCATTCGGCTACGATCATCCCTTGAGTCGAACCGTTGACCCCGTTTTTCGAAAGCCCGCGACCGTGACCTGCCGCCGAGCCAAGATCATCCGCCGATGAGCAAGAAGATCTTCGACGCGGTGGGTCTGTCGTTCGCGCTGCGCCTGATCAATATGGTGCTGGGCATTCTGATCACGCCGCTGTTGTTCCGGATGATGGGCAACGAGTCCCTGGCCGGCTGGTTCATCGTCGTCAACAACATCCCCTTCCTGGGCCTTCTGGATTTTGGCCTGTCGCCTACGCTCAGCCGGCGCATCGCCCTGATCTACGGTCGCCTGACCGTCGCCAAAAACGAAAAGCGCATCACCTACCTGGACCGGCGGATGCAGGAGATGTTCTCCACCGGCAAAAAGCTGTTCGAGGCGCGTAGCTGGCTGGCGCTGGGGATCAGCCTGGTGGCCGGCTGGTTCTATCTGCAGACCATCAAGCTCTCGCCCGAGGTCAAGAGTCAGGTCCTGATCGGCTGGGCCATCGTCAAAGCCCTCGGCGCCTACCCGAACCTGAACAATGCC
>CAZJBC010000134.1:0-7967 GCA_964543805.1 uncultured Brevundimonas sp. | reverse complement strand
GCTCGATCTGGTCCTCGTTCCTGTCCAACACCGGCAACGTCGCCCTGGACGTGACCCTGACGATCATCACCTCGACCCTGGACCTGGCCCTGCGCTTCGTCGCCGTTCTGCTGGGCGGGGGGATCATCGGCCTGGCCGCCGTGGCGGGGGTTTTCATCATCGTCCGGCGCATGCTCAGCGCCCATTACGCGCGCAAGCGTCTGTCGCGCTGGGTGACGGGCCCCAACCGGTTCTCCAGGGTTATGGTCATGTCGATGATCCGGCCGATGGCCAGCGCCTGGCTGGTCGGCGTGGGCGCCTTCCTGCTGTTGAATACGGACCAGTATTTTATCGTCGGCATGCTCGATCCCCGCCTTTTGCCTGCCTATCGCGGCACCTACCAGATTTTCGCGTCCCTTTCCCAGTTCGCCTTGATCACCAGCGGCGCCGCCGGCGTGTTTCTCAGCCACTACTGGGCGGCGGGCCGGTTTGAAGCCTTCCGAAACGCCGTCAGCTTGTCGCTCAAGGTCGCCATGGCGATCATGTGGTTTGGCGCCGCCAGCTTGATTGCCATCGGCTCTTCCTTCTTCAACCTCTGGCTAAACGGAAATTTCGTCGGGTACGGCCTTTTGCTGGCCTTCTCCCTGACCATGATCGTCGAGACCCAGACCAACATCCTGCTCAACGCCGACCGGTCCACGGAACACGAAGTTTACGGCCGCTGGCTGATCGCGTGCGGCCTGGCCAACATCGCCATCACCTGGGTGTTGAGCAGATACTTTGGCCTGCTCGGCATCGCCCTGAGCACGGCCTTTGCGGTGATTGTCACCACCGGCTGGTTTTCGGCGATGAACGCCGACCGGCGCCTCGGGATCGGCTTTTTCCGGATCGTGGTTCCGATCCAGCTGATCACCGTGGCCTTGTCGGGATGCATCTTCGCCGCCATCAAGGCGATTCAGTTCTGGGTCGGACCAGTCCACGCTTCGGCCCAACTGGACACGGTCCTGGGCCTTACCATCGGGCCCGGAGCCCTGGCGGCCTGGACCTGGTTCGGGATCTTCACGAACCGCGAGCGCGGCGCTGTGATGAAATATGCGGGCGAGCTTTCAGGCCAGCTCGGCAGACTGCTGCGCGTTCGCTGAGCCGACGCCGTCTCAGGCCGGCGCGGCGACCAACTGGCGTCCTTTTGGCTCCGGGGCGCGGTGGGCGATATAGAGGAACCGGTTGACCAGGAAGATCATCGCCGAGAAGATTGCGATCTCGTAGAAAACCGTCCCCACCATCTTGGTCAGACCGGCATCCGGCGTGATGAAGGTGGTGTAGACCACCAACGAAAATGCAGTGTTGGACAGGTCGCCCGACCCGGATATTCGCCGGAACAGCAGCATCCCGAATCCGAACAGCAGGCCGAGCACCACGGATTCGCCGATGATCGCCCCGACCCCATAGTCGACATACATTTCCGGCACATAGCCCAGCCCGATCGATGAGCCTTCTTCATCGCCCGCCGCCGCGACCTGAGCATACCGCCGCACCAGCCAGGAGTCGCCGCCCAGATCCTTCTTGTTCGGGAACAGGATGCGCGGCAGCAGATTCTGGATCGCCGCCGTGGCCCGCTCGCCGCGCGCATAGGGGATGGCCTTGGGCACATTGGTCAAGACCAGCGACGAGAAGCCCTCGCCCGTCGACATCCGTCCCGCCAGAACCTCAAGACTGCGGGACAGTTCGAAATTCTGCACCACGGACTTACCATCATCGGAAAAAGCCGACAGGGTCTGCACCATGGAAAGATCGCCTTCGGTCCGCGCCAGCGTGGAACGCCAGGTTCCCTTCAGACCGCCCTCCCAGATAAGACCAAAACCAGCCAGGAACAGCACGCCGACGACCGCTACTGTAACGCCAGCCGGAGTCAGGCGCGCGCCCCCCTTGGCGATCGGGAAAGCCAGGCTGCCAGCGTAAAGCATAAGCGCCAGGATCACGACGCCCGACCATCCGGCGTGCCCGGTCACGGACATGGGCAAAACGATCCAGAAAGAAATGGCCAGCAGCATCCAATAAATCCTGCGCTTGTTGGCGCGCAGGGCGTTGATGAAGAACAGGGCGTAAAGCACCAACCGGAACGTCATGATGTGGGTGATGATCTGGCGGAAGCCGCCGGTGCTGGACGTCGCCGTCGACAGCCTCAGCCACTCGGGCGAGAAGATGATCAGCAGCAGGATGAACATGTGGGTGGGCGACAGCTTCAGCATCCGGAAGCTTTCTCCCAGCCGGGCGTCGCCAGGCTTTTCCGCCCGCACCAGAAGCCAGTAAGTCGTACAAACGACCAGGGTCGCCAGCAGCACCGCCGCGGCGGCGATCGGCGCCAGCTCGGGGTCCGCCACGCCGCCCGGATAGTAATGATAAAATCCAAGATACGCGCAGCCCACCAGAGCGCTGGTGGCCTGCAGAAAACAGGCGAACACCATGTGCGGAATGCGCGCCCCGAAGAAGGCCATGATCACCGACCAGACCACCGCGGCGCCAAACAGCACCGGGCTATGCGATAGCGCGCCAAAAGAGATGATCAGCACTGCAAACGGGAGCCAGACAAGCCGCCCGTAGCCCTTCACGGCCCGGATCGCGGCGCGTGTGCGGGCCGGTCCTCTCAGGCGCGGAAGGCGGGCGGGCGGACGCATCAGGGTTCCTTTTTCAGCGCTTCGACGATCTCCAGCAACCGGAGGGCGCCGGGACCAAAGCTCGCCGCATCGCTTAACATGACGATGCGCGTTCTGGCGAGACCGGGCGCATCATGCGCTGCTCTCAAAATCAGGTCGGCCAGGCTGTCGGCATCGAGGCTGCGCAAGGTCCAGCCTGTCACCCCGTCCTCGATCAGCTCCGGAGCGCAGCCGGCCCGGTCCGAGACGATGGCCGGCAGGCCGCAGGCGAAGGCTTCGTTGACCACCAGCCCCCAGGTCTCCCACTGCGAGGTCAGCACCAGACAGTCAGCCGCCGCATAGACGGCCGGCAGGGCCGACTGGTTGACGAAGCCCAGGAACGTGACCGGCAGATTCTTATCGGCCGCCATCGCCTGCAGCGCCGCCCGGCGCGGTCCGTCGCCGACGACCCACAGCTTCACTCGCCCTGCCAAGTCCGGGTCGCGGTCGCGCAGGACGGCCATTGCCTCCAGGATCAGTTCGGTGCGCTTCAGCGGGATCAGCTTGCCGACCGACAAGAGCACAAAGTCGCCGTCGCTGGCGCCGTGACGGGCGCGCAGGGCTTCCGCCTCGCCGTTCGTCCGGGCCGCCGCGGCGGCGGCTCCGAACCGCATTGTGTCGATCATGTGCGGCAGGCGGTGGATACGTAAGGCCGGCACAGCGTAATTGCGCAGGTAGTCATCCGTCCGGAGCCCCGGTGACAGATAGTGGCCCAGCCAAGGCAGGATCAACGAATAGAACGGCTTCTTGACCATGCGGGTCAGCAGGGACCGCGGCGTCATCAAGTGCGAGTCCAGCCGCACCAGCAGGGGCGTTCCGCTGGTCTTCGCCGCCCAGGCCGCCTGAATGAAGCTCTTGCGGTTCCAGCCGAACATCAGAAAGACGTCAAACTTCTCGCGTCGGATTATGCCGGCGATTTCCGGCGTGTCGCAGCCGCCGAAGGTTCCGACGCCGGGATGTTTCGACACATTCTTCAGCCACTGCCAGCGGTAGCCGCTCAACAGGTCGATGTCCCAGTCGACCGGCGCGCCGAACCCGGCCTTGCCCTGCCCCTCCGGCGTCTGCTCACAGGCGTAGTAAACGGTCAGGTCACATTCGGCCGCCAGCACCCGCAGCCAGGGCGAGAAATACTGCACCGGGTGGGTCAGCAGCGCGCCGATGCGCAGCCGCTGCGTCATGGATTCCACCGCGCGGCGAAAGGCGCCAGCGGCGTCAGGGACCTGATGTCGGCGCGGAAAATCTCGAACAGACGGGCGCGATCGGCGGGGTCCAGCTTGGGGTAGCCCGGCTGGAAGAACACGGTCTCGGACATTTGACGCAGACGAAGCGCCCGCTTGATGCGCTCGGCGCCGGCGACGCCAATGGTCTTTTTCAACCACATATAGGGCCCGCCCGCCACGGCGACGTAAAGCCCTGGGAATATCCGCCCCAGAAGCCCGCCGCGCGGCGAGACGCCGGCCCGTCCGTCCTGTGACGACGTGTCGGCCGCCGCCTGGGTGAAGTCGAAGGGCGCCACCTCGAGAAATTCGCATATCCGCTCAAGCGTGGCCGGCAGGTCGGAGCGCAGGTCGTCGTTGTCGATAATCAGCAACCGCTCGCGAGGAAATTTTGTCAGCCAGCGCGCCGCATGCTTGCCGTAGAGCGCCGGCTCCTTCAGCAGAACCGGATAGCGCTCGAGCGCCTCGAACAGGTCGGGCGCCGGCGAGACTGGCTGCGCCTGGTGAAAGTTCTGCCGCCGAAGGTGCCAGTAATGGGACTGCACCTGATCGACCGGATTGCGCACCACCAGCAGCAACTTGGCGTCGGGGCACAGCCGGGCCGCCGCCTCCAGCGCCCCATCCGACACCAGGTAACGCACCGAAAAGTCGCAACGCACCTTGGCCTGGCGACCATCGTTGAAATAGTTGGCGTATTCCTCCATCCGCTCGGCCAGATTGCCGTAGCTCAGAGCGTTCAGCTCCTTCTGCGGATGGACGAAGATGTCCGGATGAGCGCCCAGCACCGTCGCCAGCCAGGTCGTCCCGGTCTTGGCGGCGCCGATGCCCAAAAGGTTCGGCCGGCGGTCGGGGGGCAGGGCGTCCATCATGCCGCCGCCTTGGCATAGATCGCCTGCCAGGTCTCGTCGAACCGGTCGACCCCCAGGCTCGCCAGCGACTCCCTTGCCGCCTCGCCCTGCCGCCGCGCCGCCGCCGTATCGGCCAGATAGGATCGCAGAGCCTCCGCCAGGCAGTCGGCCGTCTTCACGGCGCACACATATCCCGTGACCCCGTGCTCGATCACCTCGGGAAACCCGCCCGAGCGGAAGATGATTGAGGCAAGGCCCGCCTGTTTGGCCTCCATGACAACATTGCCCATGGGCTCTTCCGTCAGGGTGGGCGCGACGGTGATCGCGCAGCGCGTCAGGAAGGCCGGAATGTCTTCCACGAAACCCTCGAACTCGACCCGCCCGGCCAGGGCCGGATTGGCCAGCACCTGAGTCCGGAATGCCTTGCCCCAGGACTCGCCCTCGAATTCCGAGATGTTGCCGGCGATCAACAGTCGCGCCTTCGGGTATTCCGCCGCCACCTGCTCGAAGGCCTGCGCCAACACTGCTACGCCCTTGCTCTCGATCACCTGGCCCACGTAGCCGATGTTGAAGCCCGTCACTTTCTTCGGGCGCACGGCCGCCGAAGTCCGCCGCGGCGGGCGACTGTAGACCACGGTAATCTTGTCGGCCGACGTTCCGGCCTCGACCATGCGCTCGGCGATATAGCGGCTCACCGCCGCCAGGCGCGTGGCGCGGCGCGAGATGAACCGCCAGCTCATCCGCCAGATCGCATTGTGCAGCGATGGCGCATCGCCACAGCGATAGACCAGCCGCGTGCTGGTCAGCGCCAGCGCCAGCATGAAGTTCAGCACATAGAGCTGGTTGCCGGCATGGATGTGGGTCGCCCTGAAGTCGCGGTTGATGCGGAAGAACGCCGCCGCCGCCCGCGCCATGCCGACCGGGAAATCAACCAGCGGATTGGACCGTGTGTAGGGCCGGGGCGCACGGATATAGGGCGCCTGGACCATGTCGAAGCCCTGCTGCGCCGCATAGTCCCGCATTTCGCCGGCGTAAGGGGCGTCCGAGACGATCAGCAGCACCTTGGCCCCGGCATCCCGCAGCGCGTTCAACGCTTCCAGATTGGCCCGCTCCGACCCGAACGCCACCACCGAGCCCATCAGAGCCAGGATGCGCATGTCGGCCGGGGCCATCATGTCCGCGCCGCCAGGACCTGGTCGAACAGGCCGCAGTCCCGCGCCGCGCACGCCGCCGCCTCAAAGGCCGCCGCCGCCTTGATCCGCGCCGCATAGCCGCCCCGGCCAGCCATCAAACCCGCCAGCCGCTCGCCCGCCGCCGCCACGATCGCCGGCGAAAGGCTCGCCTCGGCGCCGGTCCACAACACGGTATCGAGGCCCGCCAAAATCGCCGCCGCCGGACTGGCCGCCGGGCCGGCGCCGAAGAGCGGCTTTTTCAGCGACAGGGCCGCGCTCATCTTGGAGGGCGTATAGCCCTCATCGTCCGAGCCCATGACCAGCAGGGCGTCCGCGGCCAGGGTGGTCTTCAGGGCGTCCATGATCGAAATCCGTTCGGGGCTCTCGCTGACCTGATCAGCAATTCCGGCCTCGCGCGCCAGCCGCGTGGCGATCTTCTCGCTGGCGCCGGCCGCATAGCCTGTGCCGATGAAGACAAAACGCAAAGCAGCGAACCTCACGTCCCCCGCCGCCCGCGCGGCCGCGACCAGAGCGAACATCGCGGCCAGCGACCGCTCCATCGAGGGCGCCACCCGCCCGGCGTAGAGCACGGTCATCACCTCCGGCCTCGCCGCGTCTGTCAGCGCAGGCGCCACGGTCCCCAGCCGTTCAGCGACTTCGAAATCCCGCGCCGAATAGCCGAACGGCGAGACCAGGGCTGGTACGCTCGCCACCGCTGGGTAGGCGGCCTTCAACAGATCGATGTAGGCCTGCGTCACCGCCATCAGGCCGCCGGCCGCCGGCACAGTCTGGCCCTCCCAGCGCCGGTGCAGGGCGCGCATGGCCGCATGGCGCGGGCCTTTACGGAAAAACACTTTGCCGCTCTCGGGATAGGTCGCCCAGGGATCCTGAAAATCCAGTACGAAGGGGACGCCGAAGCCGGCTTTCCACACCGCCCCCAACCGCATCAGCGGAAAGCTGGTGGTCGAGATGAACACCAAGTCAAAACTCTCCCGCGCCAGCAGGGCCGCCCCAGCCCGTTCGAATGCGCCGAACGCCCGGAATCCCAGCGCGTTTAGTCCAATCAGTTTCAGGAACGGATTATGCGGCGTGGCGACTTCCTCGACACGCACGCCGTCGGGCGCCAGATGCGTCAGGGCCGGATCGATCAGCCGCCCGGTATCTTGCGCCCGCGCTGTCAGGATCACGGGCTCCCAGCCGCAGGCGCGGTAATGGCCCGCCGTCATCCGCACGCGGTGCATATCGACGGCGTCGGCCGGCGGAAAATGGGGCGAGACGATCAGGACGCGGCGCATGATCAGCCCACTGCCTCGCGAAAACGCCGCACCAGGCCTTCAGAGACCTGCTCCCACGACGCCGGTCCATCCCCCGCCGCCCGCGCGGCCTTGCGGGCCTTGGCCAGCTTGGCCGGGTCGGCCAGCAGACCGTCGATCGCGGCGGCCAGAGCCACAGGTTCAAGATCAGTTAGGGTGATTGCCGCCGGAAAATGCCGCGCCGCTTCTTCCTGCCCGGTCGTACGCGAGGCGATAATGGCGCAGCCACCCTGCAGGAACTGGAAGACCTTGTTGGTGATGGTCAGGTCCCGGCTGGGCGGCGTGGTCAGCTCCAGCGCCAGGCCAATATCGTGCCCGGCGATCCGCCAGGGCAGCTGCGCCGGGCTGGTCGTGCCGTGAAAGGCGACCCGCGCCGTCGCCGCCGGCTGCAGCCGCCCCATCAGGCTTTCGATATAGGCCGCGTGGCCGTCTCCGCGCAGATGCAGCTCGCAGTCGCCCTTCACCCGGGCAAAGGCGTCGAACAGGATCTCCAGTCCCCTGCCCGGCCCGATGGTCTGGGAGAACCAGCACAGACTAGGCCGCGAGACCTCTAGCCGCTCGGGCGCCATGCCGGCAGGCGGCGATCCGCTCAATCGCTCAAAGGCGTTGTAGACCACCCCCGCCTCGCGCCCGCCGTAGGCCGCCACAAAGGCGCCCGCCAGGGCCTGCGAGGTCGTGGTGCAGAAAGCCGCCTCATGCAGGGCCTGTTTCTCCAGCCGCCGCAACAGCGCCGCCGGCCGCGCCT
>CAZJBC010000133.1:0-8091 GCA_964543805.1 uncultured Brevundimonas sp. | reverse complement strand
CATGCCGAACTTCACCATGTCGCGGTAGACGTGCATGCAGCCGCCGGCCGAGGTCGAACCGGCCAGGATCAGCCAGGGCGAACAAGACTTGTCCTCGATGGCCATGTTCAGGATGTCGGCGGCCCGCGCCGTATCGCGCGAGGAAAAGCTCATCTTGCGCATGGCGTTGATGACGGGGCGCGCATCATAGGACGTGATGTCCACGTGCTCGACGACGGTGGCCAGCAGTTCGGCCTTGCGGTTGGACTTGGGTGCGTTCATCGCTCGGGTCTCCCGAATGGATGGGACACTCCGTCGTTAGGCCGGACGGCGTTTACGGCTATGGTAAGGTCACGGCCTAGCGCCGCCGCTTCTTCCTGCCACGGGCGCGTGAAAACTTCACGACATTGGCGCTGGCCGTCTCGGTCTTCGGCGTCGAGATGACCCGCGGCGCCAGGCCGTACATCGAAGCCATGGGCGCATCGCCGACCATGGCGATATCCAGATCGCCATAGCCATTGAACCGCGTCGCCATGGCCACGCCATAGGCGCCCAGCATGCCGATCTCGATGAAATCGCCTTCGCGCACATCGGCCGGCAGCCAGAACGGACCGGGCATCTGGTCCAGGGAATCGCAGGTCGGACCATAGAAGCGGAACGGCTTGAGCTCGCCCGAGGCTTCGCCATCACGCACCAGGCGCGAGGGGAACGGCCATTTGAAATGGGCCGCATCGAACATGGCGCCGTAAGCCCCGTCGTTCAGATAGAGGGCGTCGCCCTTGCGCAGCTCGACCTGGGCCAGCAGCGACGAGGCCTCGGCGACCAGCGCCCGGCCGGGCTCGCACCACAGCTCGGTGGTTTCGTGCACCTTCATCTCTTCAAAGCCGCGGTGGATCGAGTCCACATAGTCATCCATCGCCGGCGGAACCATGCCAGGATAAACCGACGGAAAACCGCCGCCCACATCGACGATGTCGGCGAACACGCCGGCGCGCACCAGGCTGCGCGAAACCTGGCTCATCGCCGCCTGATAGGCGGTCGGCCGCATGCACTGGCTGCCGACATGGAAGGCGACGCCCATCAGATCGTCGGTCGCACGGCGGGTCGCCAGCAACAGATCCGGGGCCGCATGAGCATCGACGCCGAACTTGCCGGCCAGCGGGTAGGTCGCGCCGTCGGTGGCGACAGCCATGCGCACCATCAGGGTCAGGTCCTTGGCGCCGCCCGTGGCGTCCAGGATCTTTGTCAGCTCGTCATGGGAATCCAGCGCGAAGGTGCGCACGCCGTGATCGAAATAGGCGGCGGAAATAGCCCTGCGGCTCTTCACCGGATGCATGAAGGCCATGCGCGCGCCAGGCGCATGTTGCGCCACCAGCTCGATTTCGGGGATCGAGGCTACGTCAAAGGCGGTCACGCCGTTGGCGAACAGCGTTTCGATCGCCCACGGCGAAGGGTTCGCTTTTACCGCGTAAAAGACAGAACCTTGAAAGTTATCCCTGAACCAACGGGCCGCTAGAGCCGCCGCGGCCGGTCGCACAAGGGCGATAGGACGTTCGACAGACCGCTCACGGACCAGGTCCAGGGGCGTATGATACGTGTGCAATTCACGTAAACCCCTGCAGATAGTTAAACCCAATCCGGCGTTAGCAGCAGTTGACGTCACGGGTCCGCCGGAACGCGAGCACATAGGGTGCATGATCCGGAATGTAAAGATTTTTTCTGGAATTTTGGCGCTCGGCTTTTTCCTACGCCGACGGGGGTTTCCGCCTCAGTCTGGCCAGCCTTCGCAGCCGCCGCCAAAGGCGGGTCTTTTCCGGTTCAGGATAGGGCTGAAGATTGCGCACGAACTCTTCGGCGCAGACCCGCCAGGAAAATCCCTCGGCAAAGGCGCGAACAGTCTTGCGGTCGAGCTTGAGCGCCTCCAGGCACGCCTCGCGCAGGCCCTCGGTCGGCGTGGTCGCCAGGACGCCGGCATCTGAGTTGGGAATGATGTCGATAGGCCCCGGGGCCGGATAGGCGGCGACCGGCGTTCCCGCCGCCATCGCCTCCAGTATGACCAGACCGAAGGTCTCTGTCAGCGAGGGGAAAACGAACACATCGGCGCACGCGTAGGCCGCGGCCAGTTCCTCCCCGTGTTTGGCGCCCGTGAACACCACTTCGGGATATCTGGCCGCAAGCTCGGAACGCTGCGGGCCATCGCCGACGATCACCTTGGTCCCAGGCAGGTCGAGACGGGCGAAGGCCTCGATGTTCTTTTCCACCGCAATGCGCCCGACATTCAGCCAGATCGGCCGGGCCAGGCCCTCGAACACATCGGGCTCGCCTTTGCGCCGCGGGCGGAACAGCACGGTATCGACGCCGCGCGCCCAGGGCGAGATGTTGCGAAAGCCGTGGCGCGCCAGCTCGTCGCGCATGGTCGGCGTGGCCACCATCAGGCGCCCGGACGGCCCGTGGAACCAGCGCATATAGGCATAGCCCGCGCTGACCGGCACCGGCAGGCGGGCGGAAATATATTCCGGAAATTTCGTGTGATAGCTGGTCGTGAACGGCAGTTTCCACTCCACGCAGATCCGCCGCGCGGCCAGGCCGATCGGCCCTTCGGTGGCCACATGAATGGCCTCTGGCTCGAAGGACTTGAAACGTTCCTGCACCCGCTCATAGGCGCCCAGCGCGATCTTGATCTCGGGATAAGTCGGCAGGGGAAAAGTCTTGAACTGATCCGGCGAGATGACCTCGACGATGTGGCCCATCTCGCGCATCTCGGCGACCACGCGGGTCAGGGTGCGCACCACGCCGTTGACCTGCGGCTCCCAGGCGTCAGTGGCCAGAAGGATGCGCATGGGGTGGAAATCGGCCAGCGGCGGGACCGGAGTTTCGGCCTTGGCCGGATCGGCGGCGTCGGGCGGCGCCTGGGTCTGCACCCAGGTCCAGAAGGCGCCCAGCAGCGCCTCCCGGGTGGGAAAATGGCGATAGACCGTGCGCTCGGCGATATGGGCGTCGGCGGCGATCTCGGCAAAGGAGAAGTCTTCCAGGCCGCCGCTGGCCAGTTTGCGCCGAACCGCCTGCAGGATCATTTCGCGCCGTGCGGCCGTCTGGGTCCGGCGAAGCGAACTGGCGTTCTTTGGCGCGACTCCCCCGGTCATGTCAGTGGCGTTGTCACGAGTTTCGGGGGCAAGTCAACCGGTTTGGAAGGCCGGCGGACGCCGACGGCGGCGGACAAAAATGGACCAACCCAAGTTCCTACAGCCAAAACCGGCCCTCGAAGGGACCGGCATCGATGAACCGACCATCCAGCCATTCCATCATCCGGCCCTTGTCGATGTCGATGACCGCCCAGCGCGGAATGGCGTGCGGCGGCGGCAACCGCAGGACCGCCCGGTCCGGATAGAAGCGCTTGCGCTCGTCGGACTCCACCAGGCTGCGACTGGCGCCCGTTTGCGCGACCGGATCGGGGTGGTCGATGACCGGACGAACGTGCGGCCACCACGGCATGCGCAGTTCACCCTTTTCCAGCCAGGCGTACCGCAGGTCAGAATTGTCCCGGTTGTTGAACGTGAAATCCAGGCATTCGTCGTCAGAGGCCGGCGCGAAGGTCTCGATCGCCGCCTGCCAATCGCCAAGTAGACGCGCCGCCGCCTCGCTGATCCCCCACAGCTGCACGCCGCCGCTGCAGAATAACTGGCCCGGATCCAAATAGTCGATGGCGTGCCGATAGCCCCAGAACCGGCGGGAGAAGATCTGGCCGTCTTCTTGCCATTCGATCGGCTCCCAGGTGTCGGTCCAGTCGTCGGCCAGCCAGTTGTAGATGGCAAAGTCGCAGGAGACGGCCAGGGCCTCGATCCGGTCCGGCCGCTGGCGAAAGACGATATCGGCGTCGACGAACAGCACCGGCTTGCCAAAGGTCTCGATCGCCTGACGGATGACCGCGGGCTTGGTGAAGGCCGGATCATCGACGCCTAAGGCGCTGATCGAACGATGCACCGCCGGCAATTCATAGAGCGCGAAAGCCAGGCCCAGAGCGCGGCAGGAATCGGCGAGCCGGTCGGCCCGCGCTGCGTGCGAGGGCGTGTGCAGGCTGACCACCATCAGGGACGCGGCCGCCGGCTCGGCTGGACCCGTCTCGCGCAATTTGAATCCTGTCATGCCTGGCCGCCCGCCTGGATCCTACGCAACAAGTCTGCCCTCCTCGCAGGCGCCCCTCTCGAACAAGGCCGACTGCATCCCCATATATCATCAATCTCGAGGCGTCGGCGGAACGGGACCTTGACGGGACCGTTCCCTCATCGACGCTGTTGCGAGACTGGACGACGTTTAGGACCCTATGGAAAAGATTGCTCTGATTGCTGCTGTGTTGATCGCCATCGCGATCGGCTTTGCCCTGCCCGGGCCCAGCCATCACAACCACCAGACCGCCTCCCAGATCGCAACCCTGAACCCGCGATAGGAGCAGGCCGCCCGCTGGGCTAGTCTGCCGGGCGTGCCGACTCAAAAACCCGACCTGACCTTTTACGAGTTCTTCGCCGGCGGCGGCATGGCGCGCCTGGGGCTGGGCCAAGACTGGCGCTGTCTGTTCGCCAACGACTTCGACCCGGTCAAGGCGGCGACCTATCGTAACAATTATCCAGACGCTGAGCTGCACCTGCGCCAGGGCGACGTGTTCGACCTGACCGCCGCCGATCTGCCGGGCCGCGCCGATCTGGCCTGGGCCTCGTCGCCCTGCCAGGACTTCAGCCTGGCCGGCTCGCGGGCCGGGCTGGCGGGTGGACGCTCGTCGGCCTTCTTCGGCTTCTGGCGGCTGATGCAGGCCTTAAGCGCCCAAGACCGCGCGCCGCGTATCATTGTCATCGAAAACGTCACTGGCCTGCTTACCTCGCATCAGGGCGCGGACTTTGCCGCCCTGTGCTCCGCCCTGGCCGAGCAGGACTATTGCTTTGGCGCTCTGGAGATCGACGCCGCCCGTTTCACGCCCCAGTCGCGCCCCCGCGTTTTCGTTATCGCCACACGCGGCCCGGCCCGCGCCGAGGGTCCCTCGCCCTTTCAGACCCGCGCCGTCCGCG
The DNA here is from genome assembly GCA_964543805.1 of uncultured Brevundimonas sp. GTDB lineage: Bacteria > Pseudomonadota > Alphaproteobacteria > Caulobacterales > Caulobacteraceae > UBA5005. The sequence goes on along the minus strand of CAZJBC010000133.1, from coordinate 3,055 downwards.
CGGCCCATGAGCGCCTGCCCCAGGCCCTGCGGGACCGCTGGATCTGGTGGGGCCTGGCCGAGCCCGCCCTGCGCAATACCGACCTTGCCGCCTTGCTGGAGCCCAATCAGGGACTTGCCTGGCGCACGGGCGCCCAGACCCGCGCCCTTCTCGCCCAGATGGACCCCGCCAACCGCGCCAAGGTCGACGCCTTGGCGGCGGCGGGCGGATACCACGTGGGCGCGGTATTCCGGCGCATGCGCAAGGGCGTCCAGCGCGCCGAGGTGCGTTTCGACGGCGTGGCCGGCTGCCTGCGCACCCCGCGCGGCGGCTCGTCGCGCCAGCTTGTTCTGATCGTCGAGGATGGCGAGTTCAAAAGCCGCTGGCTGACCGCCCGCGAAGGCGCGCGGCTGATGGGACTGCCTGACAGCTATCGCCTGCCCGCCGCCCAGAGCCCGGCTCTGCATGTCATCGGCGACGGCGTGGCCGCGCCGGTGGTGCGCCATCTGGCGGTCCGCCTGCTGGAGCCGCTCTTGAGGGACCCTGCCGAAATCATGGCCGCCGAATAGATTTCCTCTACAGACTCGAGCCCTCGCCCGGGTCTAGGATTTGTCGACCGCAAGACGGGAGTTAAGACCGATGGCCGACTACGACGCTTCGCGCTTCAAGCGCGCCGGACGGGGCAGGATCTATGATTCAATCATCGATACTCTCGGCGACACCCCGCTGATCCGCCTGCCCAACCTGACCCGCGAACTCAAGCCCAAGGGCGAGGTGCTGGCCAAGCTGGAATTCTTCAACCCGCTGGGCTCGGTCAAGGACCGCATCGGCGCCTCAATGATCGAGTATCTGGAATCCAAGGGCCTCCTGAAGCCAGGCTCGACCATCGTCGAGCCGACCAGCGGCAACACCGGCATCGCCCTGGCCTTCGTCGCCGCCTCCAAGGGCTACAAGCTGGTTCTGGTCATGCCGGAAAGCATGTCCATCGAGCGGCGCAAGATGCTGCTGATCCTCGGTGCGAAACTGGAGCTGACCCCGGCTGAAAAGGGTATGCGCGGCGCCGTCGCCCGGGCCCAGGAAATCCTCACCGAAATCCCCGGTTCGGTCATGCCCCAGCAGTTCGAAAACCAGGCCAATCCCCTCGTTCACCGCGTTTCCACCGCCGAGGAAATCTGGAACGACACCAATGGCGGCGTCGATGCGGTGATCTCCGGCGTCGGCACCGGCGGCACCATCACCGGCGTCGGCCAGGTGCTGAAGGCTCGCAAGGCCTCGCTGAAGATGATCGCCGTCGAGCCCGAGGCCTCGCCCGTTCTGTCCGGCGGCGCGCCAGGCCCCCACAAGATTCAGGGCATCGGCGCGGGCTTCGTGCCCGGCATCCTCGATCGCGGCGTCATCGACGAGGTGGTCCAGGTCTCTAACGAAGCCAGCTTCGACATGGCCCGGCGCGTGGCCCGCACTGACGGCGTGCCGGTGGGCATCTCGTCCGGCGCGGCGCTAACCGCCGCCTTCCACGTCGCCGCCCGCGACGAATACGCCGGCAAGATCGTCGTCGCCATCATCCCCAGCTTCGCCGAACGCTATCTGTCCACGGCGTTGTTTGAGGGGCTTTAGCGCCCTGACCGACGTCTATTCCGCGGAAAAGCGCTCGGCCGTCATGCGGCGGGTCAAAAGCCGCGACACCGCGCCAGAACTGAAGGTCCGCAAGGCCCTCACCCGTCTGGGCGCCCGCTATCGCCTGCACCGCGCCGACCTGCCGGGAAAGCCCGACATCGTCCTGCCGGGCCGAAAGCTGGCCATCTTCGTTCACGGCTGCTTCTGGCACGGCCACGACTGCGCGAGGGGATCGCGCGTGCCGAAAGCCAACCGCGACTACTGGCTGGGCAAGGTGGGAAAGAACCGGGCGCGGGACGAGGCAAACCGAGCCGCGCTGGCCGCCAGGGGCTGGCGCGTGGAGACGGTGTGGGAATGTGAACTGAAGGAGGAGACGGCCTTATCCGCCCGCCTTGCCGCTCTTATTTCCTGAGCCGCGCGTCCCGCTTCGCCGCCACCCGCAGCCGCAGCGCATTGAGTTTGATGAAGCCTGATGCATCGTTGTGGTCGTAGGCGACCTTGCCCTCTTCGAAGGTGACCAGATCCTGGTCGTACAGCGAATAGGCGCTCTCACGGCCGATGATGGTGACATTGCCCTTGTAGAGTTTCACGCGCACATGACCGGTGACCATCTTCTGGCTGTGGTCGATAGCCGCCTGCAGCATCTCGCGCTCCGGCGTGAACCAGAAGCCGTTGTAGATCAGCTCGGCGTACCTGGGCATCAGCTCGTCCTTCAGGTGCATGGACCCGCGGTCGAGGGTGATGGATTCAATGCCCCGGTGGGCGGCCAGCAGGATCGTGCCGCCGGGCGTCTCATAAACCCCGCGCGACTTCATGCCGACGAAGCGGTTCTCGACCAGATCGAGGCGTCCCACGCCATTGTCGTGGCCCAGTTCGTTGAGCCTAGTTAGCAGCGCGGCCGGCGAAAGTTTTTTTCCGTCGATGGCGACCGGATCGCCGTGCTCGAAGTCCATGGTGAAGACACACGGTTTATCGGGCGCATCTTCCGGGGCGATCGTGCGCATGTGCACGAACTCCGGCGCCTCGACCGCCGGGTCCTCAAGCACCTTGCCCTCGGACGAGGAGTGCAGAAGGTTCGCATCGACGCTGAAGGGGCTTTCGCCGCGCTTGTCCTTTGCGATGGGAATCTGGTGCTGCTCGGCAAATGCGATCAGGGCTTCGCGGCTTTTGAAGTCCCATTCACGCCAGGGGGCGATGACATGAATGTCGGGCTCAAGCGCATAGTAGGCGACTTCATAGCGCACCTGGTCGTTGCCCTTGCCGGTCGAGCCGTGGCTGACGGCATCCGCGCCGACCTTGCGGGCGATCTCGATCTGTTTCTTGGCGATCAGCGGGCGGGCGATGGAGGTGCCGAGCAGATACTGGCCTTCATAAACCGTGTTGGCGCGGAACATGGGGAAGACATAGTCGCGGACGAATTCCTCGCGCAGGTCCTCGATGAAGATGTTTTCCGGCTTGATGC
>CAZJBC010000132.1:0-8131 GCA_964543805.1 uncultured Brevundimonas sp. | reverse complement strand
CGGCTTCCTGATCATGTCGAAAGCCCTGGTCACCGCTGGGTTTCCGACCGCGCCCTATGTCATTGCTCTGCTGAGCGCCGTGGCGGCTTTTCTGGTCTTCAATTTTCCCTTGCTGCCGAACCGGCCGGCCAGGGTGTTTCTGGGTGATTCCGGTTCGCTGATCTGCGGTTTCACCCTGGCCTATCTGGCCATCGACCTAAGCGCACTGCCGGCGCGGGTGTTCAAGCCCTCGACGGCGCTGTGGTTCTTCTTCATTCCGGTGTCCGACACCATCTGGCTCTATCTGCGGCGCACCTGGGTGGCCCGCGCGCCCTATGCAGCCGGGCGGGATCACATCCACCATCTGCTGATGGAGCGGTTCTCGGCCCGGGCGGTCGCCTGGATCCTGGTCATCGCCAGCGGAATCATGGCGGCGGGCGCCTACTGGGCCGAACGGCGGCATGTGCCGGGCCTGTTGATGATCGCCCTGTGGATCGCAGCCTTCCTGGCCTATGGCGCGGCGACCTGGAAGCCGTGGGCCAGAGCCTGGAAGCGCGGCCCGGTCTACCAGCAGATCGAGGCGCGCAAAGGCGAAGCCGGCGCCTCGCCGGAAACGCCCGGATCCTAGATCAGTCCCCGCTTGCGGGCCTCCAGGGCGGCTTCGGCGCGTGAGGCGATGTTGAGCTTGGAGTAGATCACCTTCACATAGCCGGCGACCGTATGGCGGGTCAGGCCCAGGTCGGCGGCCGCGTCGCTGATCCGCAGGCCCCGAGCCAGCAGGCCAAGCACCTCGGTCTCACGAACCGTCAGGGCGACGTCGGGGATATTCGTCTCGTTGCTGGCCGGAGCGCCCTTCTGGAAGTGAGCCAGGATGCGGCGGGCGATGGATGGCGAAAGCGGCGGCTCGCCCTTTTCAATCTCCATCAGCCGGCGGACCAGGGTTTCGGGTTGCTGGTCCTTGAGCAGGTAGCCCTGGGCGCCGGCGGCGACCGCGTCGAACAGATGAGCCTCGTCGTCATAGATCGAGACGACAACGGGAATGACGCCCGGATGGTCCTGGGCGATGGCGGCGATCAGATCGACGCCGGATCCATCCGGCAGGGCCAGGTCGATCAGGGCGATGACGCGGCCCTCGCGCGCTCCTTTTGCGGCCAGCCAGCTGCGAGCGCCGGCCAGATCGGCAAAGGCTGTGACCTCGATGTCGCCGAACGCGCTCTTCAGCACCGACACCAGCCATTCGCGGGTGTCGGTCTGGTCCTCGACCACCAGCCCGCGGCGAACCTTGCTGGCGTCAGTCATGGGCGGGTCGACCATCCGGATGGGGCGGCTCAAATTCAACGCACGTCAAAGTCAAAATCACCATCAACAGAGGATGTCGTCCAGACTACGATTTAAGCGCCGCCGGGGAAAGGGCGACGAGCGCCTGGCCGCCATCTTCAGCGGGGACTGGACAAGCCTGCCCGCCTGTTGCTCATAGTCAGGGCTGACGGACCGCCATAAGGCCCGCGACCCGAGGAAACACCTATGCCGCCCTGGTGCTATGCCGATATCTGGGAACTCATCGCCGCCGAACAAGCGGATCTGCCGGCTGTCATCCAGGGCGAACGCGAAGTCTCGTGGAAGGAATTCGACGAGCGCAGCGACGCCCTGGCCGCGGCGTTCGTGGCGGGCGGCGCCGGGAGGCAGGCCAAGGTCGCCTGCTATCTCTACAACAGCCCGGAATACCTGATCGCCTGCTACGCCGGCTTCAAGGCCGGCATGGCGCCGTTCAACGTCAACTATCGCTATGGCCACGACGAACTGGCCTATCTGCTCGACAACGCCGACGCCGAGGTGGTGGTGTTCGACGCCGAGTTCGCCGCCAAGCTCGAGCCGCTGCGCGCCGCCCTGCCGGGCGTAAAGCTGTGGGTCAGCGTCGGCGCGCCAACCCCTGCCTGGGCGAAGGACTTTGACGAAATCACCGGCAAGCCCGTCGCCGGCCCCTATCGCGCGCCGTGGGGCCGCTCAGGGCAGGACGAGCTGTTCATCTACACCGGCGGCACAACCGGCATGCCCAAGGGCGTGATGTGGCGGCAGGAAGACCTGTTTGCGGCCAGCAACTACTACGCCAATCCGACGCTCGGCATTCCGCCGCTGGACGATCCGGCCAAGGCCGCGACCCGGGCGGCCGAGTGGGGACGCGGCGTTCTGTTGCTGGCCCCGCCCCTGATGCACGCCACCGCTCTGATCAGCGCCTTCACCGGCCTGTGCGGCGGCGATGCGATCGTGCTGTTGCCCTCGCGCAAGTTCAACGCCGCCGAACTGCTGGATGAGATCGAGCGCCTGAAGGTGACCCGGTTCGTGGTGGTCGGCATGCCGTTCGCAACGCCAATCCTGGAGGCGCTGAACGCTCATCCTGGCCGCTGGACCTGTCCGACCTTGCGCGCCATCGGCAGCTCCGGGGCCATGTGGCCTTACGAAAACAAGCAGGGACTACTCTCTCACCTGCCGCACATCAGCCTGTCCGACAGCTACGGCGCCAGCGAAGCCTTCGGCATGGGCCAGTCGATCTCGACGGCAGGCGGCGAGGTGCAGACCGCCAAGTTCGTCATCGGCGAGGATGTGGCGCTGTTTACGGAAGATGGCCGCCGCGTCGAGCCGGGCTCGGGCGAGCGGGGCAAGATCGCCCTCGCCGGTCCCATGCCCCAGGGCTACTACAAGGACCCGGACAAGACCGCGCGGACCTTCCCGGTGCTTGAGGGGCGCCGGTGGTCCATGCCGGGCGACTGGGCGACGGTGGACGCCGACGGAACCCTGAACGTGCTGGGCCGCGGCAGCCAGTGCATCAACACCGGCGGCGAAAAGGTGTTTCCGGAAGAGGTCGAGGAGTCGCTCAAACGGCACAGCTCGGTGCGTGACGCCGCCGTTATCGGCCTGCCCGATCCGCGCTTCGGCGAGACGATCACCGCGCTGGTCGAACTCAAGCCCGGCGCCGATGAACCCGGGCTGGACGAGCTGAAGACCTGGGTCCGCGGCCAGCTGGCCGACTACAAGGCCCCGCGCCGCGTGCTGGTGGTCGACAGCGTCCACCGTTCGCCCAACGGCAAGCTTGACTACAAGACCCTGAAGGCCAAAGCGGCCGAGGCGTTTGGCGTCTAGACCGGCGCTGACCTGGCCGGTTCGTACTGTTCGGCGATCTCGGCGACGAGATCAGCCACGGTGGTGGGGCCGGAAACCCCCGAGACCGTGTGACCCGCCATCCAGGATTCCGGATAGTTGGGGGCCGATCCATCGGCGGGCGGCGGGAAGGTCGCCTCCAGCCGTCGCGGATCATGGCCTTCGTCGATAAAGGCCTTGGCCAGGTAGTTGCCGGGCATGCCTTTCAGGGCGCTGGAGGTCATGATGTGATCCATCTCCGAGGCGGCCAGGTATCGGCGATAGCGGTCGTCGGCGAGGCTCTCAGTAGTGGCGATAAAGCGGGTGCCCATGTAGCCCAGGTCGCAGCCCAGCACCTGGGCGGCGTAGAGGGCCCGACCATCGCTCATGCCGCCGGCCATGACCACGACGCCGTCATAGAACGAGCGCACAGCGCGCACGAAGGCGAAGGGGTTCATCCAGCCCGTATGCCCGCCTGCCCCCGCTGCCAGCAGGATGAGGCCGTCAACGCCGGCCGCCACCGCCTTGCGGGCGTGCTCCAGAGTGGCGACATCACAGAGCACCAGGGCGCCGGCCTCGTGCAGCGGCCCCATGACCGGGGCCGGCGAGCCGACCGAGGTGATGACGACCTCCGCGCCCGCATCCAGGATGGCCGCGACGTCGGCGGCCAGGCGGTCGCTGCGCATGATCAGGTTGGGGGCGAAGGGCGCGGCGCCGGGTTTGAGGCCGGCCTTGATCTGGTCCAGCCATTCGACCAGCTGCTCGCTGGTCCGGGCGTTCAGGGTCGGAAAGGCGCCGATCACGCCGGCGTTGCAGGCGGCGATGACCAGCTCGGGGCTTGAGACCTTGAACATGGGCGCGGCGATCAGGGGAATCGAAAGGCGCGAGGCGATGGCGGCGGGCAGGCGGCTGGTCATGGGCTCTGATCCAATGTCCGGTCGACAAGGCCGCCGGTCAGCCCCTAATAACCACAATCGGCGTCCGGCCAAGATCGGCGCCCAAAAAGGAGGACGAACGTCATGCGCCTGGACAAGCCCCGGATACAACCCCTGCCCGACGAGGCCCTGCCGGCGGAGCTGTGGGAACGCATGAAGACCCGGCCGAGCGCTGACGGCATGCTGAACATCTTCCGCACCCTGGCGAACGATCCGGTGGGCATGTACGCCTTCCTCGACTGGGGCGGCTATATCCTGTCCAAACGCAACGGCCTTGTCGCCCGCCAGCGCGAAATCGTCATCCTGCGCACCGGCTGGCTGTGCAAGTCCGGCTATGAGTGGAACCAGCACGTGCGGGTGGGCACGAACGCGGGCCTGACCGCCCCCGAGATCGACGCGATCAAGGTGGGCGCCAGCGATCCGTCCTGGAGCGCGGCCGATGCGGCGCTGATCGTCGCCACCGATGAGCTGCACGCGAATTACTTCATCAGCGACGCGGCCTGGGCGGCGCTGAATGCGCACTTCAACGACAAGCAGAAGGCCGACCTGATCTTCACCGCTGGCCAGTACACCATGGTCTCGATGTTCCTGAATTCGGTTGGGGTGCAGCTGGAAGCGGGCAAGACGGTCGACCCGGACTTGAGGGCGTAGTCCCCCAACCCCGCTCATCCCCGCGAAAGCGGGGACCCAGTGTTTTCCAGATCGCGCGAAACGAAAGATCTGGGTCCCCGCTTTCGCGGGGATGAGCGGAACAAGAATATTGGAGAGCACCATGACCAACCGTCTCGAAGGCAAGACCGCCATTGTCGTCGGCGCGGGTCAGACGCCCGGCGAGACCATCGGCAACGGACGCGCGATGGCCATGCTGTTCGCCCGCGAAGGCGCACAGGTGATGTGCGTCGATGCGAAACTGGACCGCGCTCAGGAGACCGTCGCCCTGATCGAGGCTGAGGGCGGGCACGCCTTTGCGCTGGAAGCCGACGTTTCCACCACCGCCGGCTGCGAAGCGATCATCGCCACGGGCGCGACGCACCTGGGCCACATCGACATCCTGGTCAACAATGTCGGCATCGGCACAGGGGACGCGCCGCCGCACGCGATCAGCGAAGAGGTCTGGGACCGCATCATGACGGTCAACCTCAAGAGCGCGGTGATGACGACCAAGGCGGCGCTGAACGTGATGCGCGCGCAAGGCTCGGGCGTGATCCTGTCGATTTCCTCCCTGGCCGCCTGGGCCGGACACGACAAGATTTCCTACGAGGTCTCCAAGGCCGGCATGATCCGCCACATCCAGGCCGTGGCCATCGGCAACGCCAAGTACGGCATCCGGGCCAATGTGATCCTGCCGGGCCTGATGGACACGCCCATGGCCATCGTCGGCATCTCCACGGCCAAGGGAATGACCCAGGAAGACCTGCGAGCGGTGCGCAATTCCAAGGTGCCTCTGGGACAGATGGGGACGGGCTGGGATACGGCCTACGCGGCCCTGTTCCTGTGCTCCGACGAGGCCAAGTTCATTACCGGCGTGGCCCTGCCGGTCGACGGCGGGGCAGCGTGCAAGGTGGCGGGTTAGGCGTGGACTTCCGCCAATTTCCGGTCAGTTTTTTTGATCAATTCATCCACGACCCAAGCGCTCTGAAAGATCATGAAGATCGCCAGCCAAGTGAGAAAAACGTTCCCCCATGCAAAGTTCTTCGCGCCGTCGCGATAGCGAATGAGCTCAAGGGCGGTTAGCCACTGTACCGGCAGAAGCGTTAGGAAGAATAGGTCGGCGCCCCAATCGTTGCGATAGGCCCAAGTCGTCGAATGGGGTAGCTGGATTGAGGCCAAATCCCGAAGCAAATGCGCGGCGATCATGTAGAGGCCCAGGCCGGCTGGCACGACGCTCGCAGCCGACAAAAAGGGCCCGAGATTTCGCCCTTCGATGCCAAGTCTGGTCGAGGAAACATAAGCGTACCGATAAACGGAAAGCATCCAGCGAAACCAAAAGAAGACAATCAAGAACAGTGCCAAAGTATATCCATAGTTCGCCGGGTCTGCGGGCAGAGCGATCGCACTAAGAAGATTGACGACTAGGAAAATCACAATGAGAGCCGCGTACCTTCCGGGCCCAGCAGGCAGTCTTGTTTGACCGCCGGAGGTCACGCCCCCAACCCCGCCAGCACCTTCTCCACCGTCAGCGGATAGTCCCTCACCCGCACCCCGCAGGCGTTGAAGACCGCGTTGGCGACGGCGGCGCCGGCCCCGCAGATGCCCAGTTCGCCGACGCCCTTGATGCCCATGGGGTTGTCGTCGCCGTCTTCGGAGAGGAAGGCGGTCTCCATGTTCACGATGTCGGCGCAGGTGGGCATGTGGTAGCCGGCCAGGTCTTGCGCCGCGAAGGAGCCGTAGCGGTTGTCGAAATGGTTTTCCTCGGACAGGGCCGCCCCAACGCCCCAGATCATGCCGCCTAGCGCCTGGGACCTGGCCATCTTTTCGTTGAGGATGCGGCCGGCGGCAAAGACGCCCAGCATGCGGCGCAGGCGCACCTCGCCGGTCAGGGTGTCGACCGAGACCTCGGCGAAATTGGCGCCGTGGGCGTTGCGGGTCTTGCCCCAGTAGTCTTTCGGAACCTCGATCTGACCCTCGGCCTGCAGGCCGGTGGGGGCGAGGCGCGTGAGCAACTCATCCAGGCGCACCGCCTGGTTGCCGATCAGGATGGCGCCGTCGGCGAAGATGGCTTCCTCGGCCGGCTGGCCGAACAAATTGCCGCCCATGTCACTGGTGGCCAGCTCAACCGCCATGCGGCGCACGTTCATGGCCGCGTCGAGGACGGCCGAGCCGCTTGTCGCCGCGCCGAACGAGCCGCCGGATCCGGGAGTCGCCGGAAATTCGGAATCGCCGATCTCGACGTGGATCTGGCTGGTCTTCAGGCCCAGCGCCGTGGCGGCGATCTGGGCGAGGATGGTGTAGGTTCCGGTGCCGATATCGGTCATGGCCTGGCGGACGGTCGCCGTGCCGTCCGGGTTCAAGACGATGGCGGCCTTGGCGGGGAACAGCAGGGTGTGCCAGATGGCGCTGCCCACCCCCATGCCGATCAGATGGCGGCCGTCACGGACGGCGCAGGGAGTGGGGTTGCGGCGTTCCCAGCCGAAGCGCGATGCGCCTTCGTGCAGGCATTCGACCAGGGAGCGGGAGGAGAAGGCCTTGCCCCCCTCGCCCACTTTCGGCTCGTTGCGGGTGCGTAACTCGACTGGATCGATCCCCAGGCGATGGGCCAGTTCGTCCATGGCCGCTTCGATGGCCATGGTGCCGACGGCCCCGCCGGGCGCGCGGACGGCGCAGGCCATGGGGGCGTCGAGTTTCACCAGGTCATGCTGGGTGTGCATATTCGGGCTAGCGTAAAGCGAGCGGGTCAGGCCCGAGACGTTCTCGGTGAAGTCGTAATAGCGCGCGGCGTGCAGCACGCCTTCATGGGCAAGCGCCGTGATGATCCCGTCCTTGCCTGCGCCCAGGCGGATGCGCTGGCGGCTGGCCGAGCGGTGGGTGGACAGGTGAAACATCTGCGGCCGGGTCATGGCGACCTTGACCGGCTGGCCCAAACGCTGGGCCGCTATGGCCGCCAGGATGCAGTCGGGACCCACGTGAGCCTTGCCGCCGAAGCCGCCGCCGATGAAGCGGCTGACGACGCGCACCTTGTCGCGGCCCAGTTTCAGGGTGTCGGAGATGCTGCGCTTGGCGCCCTTCAGCCCCTGTATCGAGGTGTAGACGGTGAGGAAGTCGCCGTCCCAGACCGCCGTGGTGGCGTGCGGCTCCATCATGGCGTGGTTGTGGGCGGGGGTCAGGTAAGTCTCGTCGAGCTTGACCGGGGCGGCGGCGAAGGCGGCCTCGAAGTCGCCGGCCTCGACCTTGGCGGTGGGCGACGGCGACAGCGTCGCCTCGGCTTGGTGCTCGGCGAACCCGAAGGCGGCCTCGGTTTCCTGATACTGCGCGGTGACCAGGGCGGCGCCGGCGCGGGCGTTCTCGAAGGTGTCGGCGACCACGAGCGCGATTGGGACGCCAAAGGCGCGGACCGCGTTGCTGTCGAGCACGGGCTTGGCCGT
>CAZJBC010000131.1:0-8137 GCA_964543805.1 uncultured Brevundimonas sp. | reverse complement strand
CGCCCATCAGGTCGCGCCAGGTGTACCAGTAGTCGGGAAAGCCGTGGATCATGACGACCAGGGGCGCGTCTTTCGGTCCCGTCGCCGCATAGTGGATGCGCACGTCGCCGTTCCGGGCGAAGCGGCTTTCGAAGGTCGTATCCTCGGCCAGCGCGGTCATCAGCCATTCCCCTGTTCTTCTTGTTGTTGACGTCAGTATCCGGACGCGGCGGCGGCTTGGCCAGCGTCCTATGGATTAGTGACCGAAGAAGACCTGCCACATGATCCGACCTGGCAGAAAGGTGAAGGCGCCGGCGATCACCAGGGCGCCGTAAAACAGGTTGGTCATGAGACGGCGGTGGTTCTTCACGTCGTGGCGTTTGGCGGCGATGAGGGCGAGCGGCGCCATGACCAGGGTCAGGACGCTGAAGATGTGGATGAAGGACCAGTAATTGCCGTTGATGCCGGTGATGAACAGGGACGAGGCGGCGACGGTGATCATGAAGCTGGCCCAGATCCAGCCCGCCACCCGGTGGAAGGTTCTGCCCTTCTTGCTGTTCATAAGCACCAGCCCCAGGCCGAAAGCGGCCACGGCGGCCACGAGGTGGACCTTGATGACAATGGGCTGCTTCAGGATGATGCTGAAGTTGGGATGCAAAAGCAGGATGGCGACTGCGAAGACGGCGCCGACAATCGCCGGAATGGTCCAGGTTCCCAGGCGCGAGGGCAGCTGAGTCAGTTTAAGGGTCTGGTCCGTCATGATTGCCTCCGCGCGAGAAAGGTTGCATACTGGAAAGTACGTACTCACTAGTATGTTTTTTGAATGATGTCCACAGCCAAATCGAAACCCGTCAGCGCCCGGCGCGCCAAAACCCGCGAACGCCTGATCGAGGCGGCCGCGGCCGCCGTGCTGGACAAGGGTTTCCGCGACACCACCCTGGACGAGATCGCCGCCCGCGCCGGCATGACCAAGGGGGCGATCTACGACAACTTCGCCAGCAAGGACGCCCTGTTCGTGGCGGTGATGTCGTCCAAGCCCGCCCACCTGCCTATTCCCGCCGACCGAAGCGGATCGGCCGCCGAGCGGCTGGTCGCCATGGCCCATGCTGTGACTGCCGACACCGACGCCAACCGGCTGCAGATCCCGTTGCGGGCGGAATTTCTGCTCTATTCCCTGAGCCACCCCGAAATGCGCGAGACCATGAGCGCGTGGCTACGGGCGGGCTTCGCGGCCGAGGAGGCGGCGCTGACGCAGGCGTTCGCGCCCGACGAGCTGCCGATGTCGGCGGCAGCCTTCACGGTCATGCTGGAGGCGATGATTCCGGGCCTGATGTATCTGCGCAGTCAGTCGCCCGAGCTGGTCACCCAGGCGATCGTCGCCGAGATTTTCGCCGCCCTGGGCCGCCGCGGGCCGGTGAAATGAGGCGAATCAGGCGCCTCTGATTCGGGCGCCAGGGCCCGGTGGAAGCGGGGCTTTGAAAAGATTCCCTTTTTGGGCGAAAAATATTCCCCATGAAAACAATGTCCTGCGACATATTATGCTGCAATGCAGCAAGCGGTTGAGCCAAAGCCCCATTTGAGCCATAAAAGGCGGTAGAACACCCATGTCCCGGCCAGCTCGTGAACCGGCCGGACTACGTTGTCGGAACGCGCAAGGCTTCCGGGAGCGTCACTAATCGGGGGGCGGTACGCTCTCGTCGAACAGGACACGAACGCATTGTCTGTTACCTCTAGAGCCCGCGTGCGGCTTCGCGCGCTGCTGGCTGCCACCCCTATGGGTATAGGCGCCGGCGCCATGTTGGCGATCGCCCTGGGCGGCGCCTTCCTGGCAGGCGGCATGGCCAAGGATGCGGTTGTCCACACACGCGTCGTCAAGCTGGCCGCCGATATCGATGAAGGCCTCAGCGACCAGTCGCTGAGCGCGATGATCCAGAACGACCCCAGCGCCCTGTCCATGGCCCTGCGCTATGACAGGCCCGTCGCGGCGCCGGAATCGGATCTGGCGCGTCAGGAAGAACAACTCGCCGCCAAGCTGGAAGCCCGCTCGCAGCGCGGTCTCCTGCAACGGGCCAGCCTGGTCACGCTGCGCCCCGCCGCCGCAAAGCCGTGGACCGCCAGCCCGCTGGATGAAGCCCGCCAGCTCGATTGCCTCTCCGACGCTGTCTACTACGAAGCCCGCGGCGAGACGCCGGCCGGCCAAGCCGCGGTCGCTCAAGTGGTGCTGAACCGCGTGCGCCATCCGGCCTTCCCGAAATCCATCTGCGCGGTGGTCTATCAGGGCGCCCAGAGCGGCCGCTGCCAGTTCAGCTTCGCCTGCAACGGCGCCATCCGCGTGAACCGCGAAGACGGCGCCTGGACCCGGGCTCAACGCGTCGCCGAGCGGGCGCTGGGCGGCTATGTCATGCCCGACGTCGGCAATGCGACCCACTTCCACATCCTGACGGTGCGTCCCGGCTGGAACAACATGACCCTGGTCGCGCAGATCGGCTCGCATATGTTCTACCGCTTCAGCGGCAAGAACGGCGCGCCGGACGCCTTTACCGACTCGCCGCAGGAAGACGCGGCCCCGGCCCAGCTGGTGCTGGCCAGCACAGCGCCGGAAGCCAAGGGACCGGCCGAGCCCTAAGCGGCCTTTGTCGCCCGTGCGGCGCGCCGGATCGCCTGGGGCGGTTGGGCGAAGGCCCGCAGGAAGGCCCGGCGCATGCGCTCCGGATCCTGAAAGCCTGTCGCCAGCGCGATCTGGTCGATGGGATCGGCCGTAGATTCCACCCGCGCCCGGGCTGATTCCAGCCTCAACTGCTCGATCGCCTTGGCGGGGGTGACCCCGGTTTCGGCCCGGAAGGCTCGTGCGAAGTTGCGCGGACTCATGGCCGCCTGGTCAGCCAGCTCCTCCACCCCCATCGGTTCAGCCAGATGTTGCCTGGCCCAATCCAGCAGACCGGCGAACCGGCCGTCCGGCCGCTCGATCTCCAGCAGGGCGGAGAACTGCGACTGGCCGCCGGGCCGGCGATGATAAACCACCAGTTCCTGGGCCGTGGCCCTTGACACCGCCTCGCCCAGATCCTCGGCGATGAGCGCCAGCGTCAGGTCAATGCCGGCGGTGATGCCGGCCGAGGTCCAGAACTTGCCGTCGCGCACATAGATGCGGTCTGGCTCCAGCTTCACCTTGGGGAAGGCGCGCGGGAAGTGGCGCGTGCGGCCCCAGTGGGTGGTCGCGCTTCGCCCGTCCAGCAGGCCCGCCGCCGCCAGCACATAGGCGCCGGAACAGACGCTGCAGACCCGCCGGGCGGTGAGCGCTGCGGCTTTGACGAAGGCCAGGGTGTCCGGACAGGTCGCAGCCCCCGCGGTTCCTTGGCCGCCAGCGACGATCAGGGTGTCCAGGTCGGCCGGATCGCAGAATCCTTCGGCCTGCAGGGCGATACCGGATGACGAGGTCACCAGTCCCGGCTCGCGGGCGATCAGGCGCAGGCGGTAGGGCGGGGGCGCCATGCCCCGCATGGGCATTTCCAGGGCGCCGATCGGCCCGGCCGCGTCTAGCAGCTGGAAATCGGGAAAGATCAGGATGGCGATGGTTTTCATGGCGTAAAACGAGGGAAATATGTCATTTCAGCCAGACGCTATCGGCGCCAAAAGGTCTCGTCAACCCGCAGGAGGCCGCCATGACCGAACAGCCCTTTCACATCGTCTTCGCCATCTATCCGGGCATGACCCACCTGGATTTCACCGGCCCGCACCAGTTCCTCAGCCGCGCGCCCAATTCCAGGGTTACGGTCGCCAGCGCGGCGGGCGGCGATGTGGCGGCGGACGGGCTGACCTTTGCCGGGACGATGAAGCTGACGGATGTCGAAACCTGCGACCTGATCTGCGTGCCCGGCGGCATTGTCGCCACCCAGGTTGCGCAAGATGCTGAATTCATTGAGCCCCTGCGGCGTCTGGCGAAGAGCGCGCGCTATGTCACCTCGGTCTGCACCGGATCCCTGATCCTGGGCGCCGCGGGTCTGCTCGAGGGCAAGCGCGCCGCCTGTCACTGGGCCTGGCGGGACCTTTTGCCCCTGTTCGGGGCTATCCCGGACGACGGACGGGTGGTCCGCGACGGCGACACCATCACCGGCGGCGGTGTGACCGCGGGGATCGACTTCGCCCTGGTCGTGCTGGCCGAGATTGCGGGAAAAGACGTCGCCCAGACCATCCAGCTGGGCCTGGAATATGCACCCGCGCCGCCCTTTAACGCCGGCCGGCCGGAGACCGCGCCCCGTGAGGTGCTGGAGCGCTACAATGCCTTGTTCAGCAAGCTGGCGCCGATCCGCCGGGCGGAGGCCGAGTCTGCTGCGGCGGCGCTGCAAGCCGTTTAGGGCCTTCTGAGCCCGATTCTTGCATGTCCGGGCTCAGTTGAACGCAAGCTGAGCGTCGGATGTCGAAACTGTCTCCAACTGGCACGAAACCGGGTCGCGGCGGGACGCTGGATGTCCTCCGCTTCGCCGCGGCGTTCTTTGTTGTCCTGTTTCACTACGGCGGCGAGGCGCCCACCCCGCTGGACCAGCTGCACCCAGTGTTCCTGCGCGGCCATCTGGCGACCGATTTCTTCCTGATGCTCTCGGGCTATGTGCTGGGTCGCGCCTATGGCCGTGGCGTCGATGAGGGCCGTGTCGGCCCGTTCGAGTTCCTGACCCGCCGCATCGCTCGCATCTGGCCCGCGCACCTGATCGTGCTGGCGCTGATGATCGCCTTTGTGCTGGGAACCCAGGCGATCGGCCTGCACGCCCACCACGCCGGACGCTTTAACTGGTCCGATCTTTGGCCGCAGATCATCCTGGTTCAGGCCTGGGGCGATGTGGGCGGCTGGGGCTGGAACATTCCCACCTGGTCGCTGTCGGCCCTGCTGATCTGCTACGCCGTTTTCCCCGTGGTCTGGAAGCTTCTGGGCCGCGCCAGCGTGGCGGCCGGACTGGCCGGCGCCCTGGCCTTGGTGGTCGGAACCGATGCTGTCGCCCATCTGGTTCTCAATCGCGGCCTGTTTGACCTGCCCTACAATCTGGGCGTCGTGCGCGCCCTGCCGCTGTTCCTGCTGGGCATGATGATCGCCCGCATGGTCGAGCGGGCGCCCCTGACCCGCGCTGTCGCCGTCTGGGGCGGCGTGGCCGCCGGTGCGGCCCTGGTCGGACTGCAGCTGGTCGGCCGCTACGACATGGCCAGCGTCGGCCTGATCGCCTTGATCGTGCTGTGCGCCGGCTCGGTGCCGGTCACCAATCCGATCCCGTTCGGCGAGGCGGCGGGCAAGCTGTCGTTCTCGCTGTTTATCACTCACCTGCTGGTCTCCAGCGTCTGGTTCGGCGTGCTGCATGACCTGAACAACAGCGCCCTGTCGGTCGCCCCGCGCTGGGCCTTGTGGGCCGGGTCGCTGCCGGCGGCCCTGATCACGGCCATGCTGTTTGACCGTTTTGTCGACCAGCCGTTGCAGACCTGGATCGCGCCCCGGCTCAAGGGCTGGTTCAGTCCGCGTCCAGCCCGATATCCAGAACCGGCGCCGAGTGTGTAAGAGCGCCGACGGAAATCACATCGACTCCGGTCCGCGCGATGGCGGCCACGGTCTGCAGGCTCACTCCGCCTGACGCTTCCAGCACCACGCGGCCCGCGCATCGGCGAACCGCCTCGGCCATGTCGTCGAGGCTGAAGTTATCCAGCATGATCACGTCGGGGCCGCCGTCCAGGGCTTCGTCGAACTGATCCAGCGTATCGACCTCGATCTCGACCTTCATCATGTGGCCGACATGAGCCCGCGCGCGGCTGAGGGCGGCGGCGACCCCGCCACAGGCGGCGACGTGGTTGTCCTTGATCAGAATGGCGTCATCCAGCCCGAAACGGTGGTTGACCCCGCCGCCGCAGCGCACGGCGTATTTTTCCAGCGCCCTGAGGCCAGGCGTGGTCTTGCGGGTGTCGGTGATGCGGGCCTTTGTCTCGCGCACGGCGAAGACATAGGCGCTGGTCAGGGTGGCGACGCCCGACATCCGGCCCAGCAGATTAAGCGCCGTGCGCTCGGCGCTGAGCATGGCCCCGGCGCGGGCCTCGACGCGGGCCAGGACCGAGCCGGGACCGACCGCATCGCCGTCGGCCGCCTCAATGGTGATCGTCGCGGATGGATCGAGGGCCAAGATAGCCAGGCGCACGCAGGCCAGGCCCGAGACCACGCCGTTCTGGCGGCTGACGAAGGCTGCGCTCATCCGCGCTTGCGGATCCAGGCAGGCGGCGACGGTGACATCGCCGGCGCGGCCCAGGTCCTCGGCCAGGGCGGCGCGGACAATGGGCTCGATCAGCAGGTCCGGCAGATCAAGGCTCATGCGGCGGCCTCGGCGGCGGGGCCGGCCAGGTTCAGCACGGTGCGATGGCCGGAGGGTGCGCTGGCCGGGTAGTCGGCGCGGAAGTGGCCGCCGCGGCTTTCCTGGCGAACCAGGGCGGCCTGGGCGATCAGGCGGGCGGCGACCAGCGGCAGGGCGCGCCCGCACTGGGCTTCCAGACCATCGATGACGCCGATCAGCCGGGCCAGGCCCGCTTCGTCGCGAATGACCCCGGCGTCACGGCTCATGGCCTCGCGCAGGGTTTTCAGGGCTGCATCGGGCAGCACCGGCGGCGGTGCGGCGGGCAGGGGGGCTGTGCCGGGATCCTGGACCTCGCGGGCGGCCTCGCCGGCCAGTTGGCCGCAGACAGCGGCCTCGAGCAGCGAATTGGAGGCCAGACGGTTGGCGCCGTGCAGGCCGGTCGAGGCGCATTCACCCACGGCGAACAGGCCGGGCAGAGAGGTGCGGCCATGGGCGTCGGCGGCGATCCCGCCCATGTGATAGTGCACCGCCGGCGCCACCGGGATCGGCTGGACGCGTGGATCGATGCCGGCGGCCATGCAGGCGGCGAAGACGGCGGGGAACCGTTCGGGGAAGGCCGCCCCGACCACCTCGCGGGCGTCGAGGAAAGCGCCGACATCGTCCATGCGCTCGCGGTGAATGGCCCGGGCGACGATATCGCGAGGAGCCAGCTCGGCCTTGGCATGATAGGCGGCCATGAAGGGCCGGCCGGTCTTGTCGATCAGTTTGGCGCCCAGGCCGCGCAGGGCTTCGGTGGCGAGTGGCGCCGGATCGGCGCCGACGTCGATGGCGGTAGGGTGGAACTGGACGAATTCGGGGTCGGCGATGTCGGCCCCAGCCAGAGCGGCCGCCGCCAGACCATCGCCGCGCAGTTCGCGCGGATTGGTGGTCACCGCATAGAGCCCTCCGATGCCGCCGGTGGCCAGGATGGTGGCAGGGGCGACGAACTCGACCAGGCCGGCGGGCGTTTCCGCCAGCACGC
This sequence comes from uncultured Brevundimonas sp., assembly GCA_964543805.1. Lineage (GTDB taxonomy): Bacteria > Pseudomonadota > Alphaproteobacteria > Caulobacterales > Caulobacteraceae > UBA5005. The sequence continues at coordinate 823 of CAZJBC010000131.1, read as the reverse complement.
CGCGGACCCGGCCGTTTGCGTCCTTCAGCAGGGCCTTGAGGGCCACGCCGGTGCGGATCTCGATATTGGGATCGGCCATGGCAGAGGCGACAAGGGCTTCCATGATGGCCCGGCCGGCGCCGTCGCCCTGCACGCGCGCGACGCGGGGATGGGCATGGGCGGCCTCGAGGCTCAAGGCATAGCGGCCTTTGTCATCCCGATCGAAGGGCGCGCCAAAGCCAGCCAGGCGGATGACGGCCGCCACCCCGCGCGAGGTGATGTCGTCCGCCACGGCGGCGTCGACGATGCCGGCTCCGGCCGTGACCGTATCGGCGGCGTGCACCGAGGCGTGGTCCTTTGGGCCGAGTGCGGCGGCCACCCCGCCCTGGGCCCAGGCCGAGCTTGAGCCCTTGAACAGAGGCTGGGCGGCAAGGACCAGCGCCCTGGCCGGCGCGCAGGCCAGGGCCGCGGAAAGGCCGGCCAGCCCGGCGCCGACGATCAGGACGCCGTCGTGGGTGACGCGCTGGATCATGTTGCTCAGATCAGTTCGACGTCGACGTGGTGGCGAGCCTTGACCAGATCGTAGCGGGCAGGGGTCGCCGGCGGCGGCATGTCGATCATCCGCTGAACGGCGGCGCGGGCGCGGGCAGCGATGGCCGGATCGACGGTGACCTCGAACTGCTCGTTCCGCAGCGCATCGTAGATGTTCTGCAGGGTGATCCGCTTCATGTGCGGGCACAGGTTGCAGGGGCGCACGAACTCGGTCTCGGGCGCGTCGCAGGCGACGTTGTCGGCCATGGAGCACTCGGTGATCAGCACCACCCGCTTGGGTTTGCGGGTCAGC
>CAZJBC010000130.1:0-8157 GCA_964543805.1 uncultured Brevundimonas sp. | reverse complement strand
CTGGTCACCGGGCCTCGACCACCGCCGCCAGAGCCGCCTTGTCCGGTTTCCGTCACTATGAAGGTCCAAGTCCCGCCGGTTTTTCGGCCTGGAACGCTGGCGGCTGGACGCCGCGTCAGCAACCGACCCAAAGCCTGGATCTGCAGGGCATGGCCGAGCCGTCCGCGCGTTACGAAGCGCCGCGGTTCGTATCCCCCCAGGACTCTGATCCCATTGACTCGCCGCTGGGAGCGGCGCGGGCCCAGCTGCACGAGACCTATATCGTTGCTCAGACCCGCGACGGCATGATCGTCGTCGATCAGCACGCCGCCCACGAGCGACTGGTCTATGAGAAGATGAAGGCCGAGATGGAGGCCGGCGGCGTCGCCCGACAGGCCCTGCTGATGCCCGAGGTGGTCGAACTCGACCCCGCCGAGGCCGAACGCGTGGTCGCTCGGGCTGCCGACCTGGCGGCATTCGGCCTGATCATCGAGGCCTTTGGTCCCGGCGCCGTGCTCGTGCGCGAGACCCCGGCCCTGCTCGGCCGCACCGACGCGGCCGGACTGATCCGCGATATCGCCGATGACCTGGCCGAGAACGATGCGCCCCTGGCCCTCAAGGAGCGGATCGAGGCTGTCTGTTCTACCATGGCCTGCCACGGCTCGGTCCGCGCCGGCCGGCGCCTGACGGGCGATGAGATGAACGCCCTGCTGCGCCAGATGGAGGCCACGCCCCATTCCGGCCAGTGCAACCACGGCCGGCCGACCTATGTCGAGCTGAAGCTGGCCGACATCGAACGGCTGTTCGGGAGACGATAGCGTGGAAGAAGGCCGACCCAGCCGCACCGCATTCGGCGCCGCGGGGCATCGCGCGTCGCACCAGTTGTTCGACCAGCCGCTGGTTCTGGGCGATCCCCTGGCGCTCACCATTCTGGGACCGGAGATCACCGATCCGATGCGCGCCGATCCGGAAGGCGCCGGGCGCCTGGGCTGGAAAACCCTGCGGGCGCTGATCGTGGCCCGCAGCCGGGTCGTCGAAGACCTGCTGGCCGAGGCGGTCGCCAAAGGCGTCAATCAGTACGTCCTGCTGGGCGCGGGCCTGGACACCTTCGCCTATCGCAGTCCGCACCCGGGCCTGAAGGTGTTCGAGGTCGACTATCCCGCCACCCAGGCCTGGAAGCGCGAGCGTCTGGCGACTGCCGGCATCGCCGTTCCTGACTCGCTCACCTATGCGCCCATCGACTTCGAGCGCCAGACCCTGGCTGAAGGGTTGTCAAACGGCGGCGTTGACCTGGCCGCGCCGACAATTTTCGCCTGGCTGGGCGTCGTGCCTTACCTGACCCGCGAGGCGATCATGGCCACCTTGAGCGGCGTCGCGGCCTTCCCCGCCGGCAGCGCCGTGGTGTTCGACTATGGCGAACCGCGCGAGAACATGCCGCCGCATATCCGCGCCTTCGCCGAGGCCCGCGCCCAGCACGTCGCCGCCATCGGCGAGCCCTGGATCAGCTTCTTCCAGCCGGCCGACCTGGCCCGCGACCTTGCGGCCCTCGGCTTTACGCGCATTGAGGACCTGAATGGCCCGATCCTGAACGAGCGCTACTTCAAGGACCGCGCCGACGGCCTGGCGGTTGGGCCCTTTGCCCATGTCATGCGGGCCGGGGTCTAGGGCCCGTCCGGCCAGCCCATGGTCTCAGGCAAGGCTGTGGGCATGTAGTACATGGCGGCATAGATGCCGGTAATCTTGCCCGCCCTGGTCGTGAACACCTCTGACAGCAGCAGCCGCTGACTGGAGGAGTCGGCGGGCCGGAGGAACATGCCGTAGCCGACCGCCACACCCTGGACCTCGTCAATCACCGGGAAACGCCGATGCGCCACCGCGCGGATGGCGAAGCGGTCCAGACCGGAAGCGCAGTCGGTGTCGCTGAATTCGTTGGCGGACGCCGGGGGCGCGGGCGCCGCCGGCGCTGTTGCGGGAGGCCGCCTCTGGGTGACCTTGGTGCCATTCTCCAGGCGCACGCAGCCCGGGACGTGCTGAACCAGCTTGCCGTCCTTGCCCTGCAGTCCGGCAAAGTAAGAATTGGCGGCGGCCTGCAAGGCGGCGCGCGGCGCGCGATCACCGGGAGGGATAGCGCCTTGTGGCGGCGGCTCGGCGATCAGGCCGCCTGGATTGTAAAGCGCCTCTCCGCGGCGGGCGATGATCCACTCGGCCTCGGCGACCTTGCGGTCCACGACGCGGATACGGAGCGTGAGCAGAGCGCCCGCCGCGCCGGTCTCGTTCGCCAGTCCAAAATAGGCGGCCGAGCCATTTTGCGTATCAAGATAACGACGCTGAACGTCGCCCAGACCGACAAGCGAGGTCCACACGCCCTCGCCAGCGCGCACCTCGACGGCGTTTTCCGTCTGCCGATAGCCGGGCGCCAAAGGGGCGAACTTCACTTCGTGACGAATGACGCTGGTCAGATAGCTGTCCAGCACCGAGGTCAGACAGGCCCGGTCACAGGTCCGGGGGGCCTTGGCATTCGCGCTCCCGCCAGCAGCCAGAAGACCCAGCGTCAGGATCGCGGCTACACGCATCGACATCTTGAACGCCCCCCGACCCGAACCCGGCGAACCTATCCCCGCTCCCGCCGCAGGTCCACAGACAGTCAGATTTGACTTTGTCTTTGCGCCTTGCCGCCACTAATCATTCCATCGCGCGTCTCGCCAGACAGGCCTTTTGAAAAGCCGGAGCCCCATGTTCGATCAGGAACCCTTGATGCAGCTGGCGATCGATGTCGGCCCGCCCCAGGATTTTGGCGAGGTCGGCGGCGTGATCCGCCGTTGTGTGCCGATCGTCGGCGGAACGGTCTCGGGCGCGCTCGAGGGCGAGGTGCTGTCGGGCGGCGCTGATTGGCAGCTGATCGCTCCTGACGGATCGGTCGACATCGCGGCCCGCTATGCTTTGCGCCTGACCGGGGGCCTGGTGGAGGTGGAGTCCAAAGGCGTGCGGCATGCATCCCCCGAAGTGCAGGAGCGCATTCGAAAGGGTGAGCCGGTGACGCCCGACGACATCTATTTCCGCACCGCCATCCGGTTTCGCACCTCTGCCCCGGACCTTGCCTATCTGAACACCCTGCTGGCGATCTCGCGCGGCTTTCGTCCGGCCCAGCAGGTGATGCTGACCGTCTATCGGGTGCCGTGACGGGCCGGGACCTCGATATCGTCATTGCCGGGGCCGGCATCGGCGGGCTGACGACGGCGCTCAGTCTGCATCAGGCCGGCTATTGCCCGGTGATCTATGAAGCCGCGCCACTGCTGGAGCCCCTGGGCGTGGGCATCAACCTTTTGCCCCATGCCGTGCGGGAACTGACCGAACTGGGGCTGCTGGACGAGCTTCGCGGCATCGGCGTTGAAATCGAGGACCTGGTCTATCTGACGAAAAGGGGCGTTCGCATCTGGGAGGAAGCGCGCGGTCTCAAGGCGGGATACCACTGGCCGCAGATCGCCATTCACCGGGGCGAGTTTCAACTGTTCCTGCTGCAAAAGGTGCGCGAGCGCCTTGGCCCGGATGCGGTGCGCGCCGGGCAGACTCTGAGCGAGATCACCCAGGACAGCGGATCGGTTACGGCGCGCTTTGTGGACCGCCAAAGCGGCGCGGACCTGGAGACACGGCGATGCGACCTGCTGATCGGCGCCGACGGCATCCATTCAGCGGTGCGCAAGACTTTCTACCCCGGCGAAGGTCCGCCCAAGTGGAACGGGCGCATGCTCTGGCGCTCGACCAGCCGCACGGGCCCGGTGCTGGGCGGGAGGTCCATGCTGTGGGCCGGCCATGCGCGGCAGAAGTTCGTCGCCTATCCCATCAAGTACGACCCGGTGAGCGGCGAGACGCTGCTGAACTGGATCTGCGAGCTGCAACTGAATCCCGGTCAGGCCCTGTCGCGCGAGGACTGGAACCGGCGGGGCGCGCGGTCCGATTTTCTGCCGCCCTTCGCCGACTGGCGCTGGCCGGGCGTCGATGTGCCGGCCCTGGTCGAGGCGGCGGGCGATGTCTTCGAATTTCCCATGGTCGATCGCGACCCGTTGCCCAAGTGGACCTTCGGGCGCGTCACCCTGCTGGGCGACGCGGCCCACGCGATGTATCCGATCGGCTCGAACGGCGCGACCCAGGCGATCATCGACGCCCGGTCCATCGCCTTCCATCTGGCCACGGCGCCCACGCTTGATGAAGCGCTTGCCCGCTACGAGGACGAGCGCCGGCCCGCCACGGCGCGCATTGTCGAGATGAACCGGCGCGAGGGACCGGACAAGGTGATGGAGCTGGCCGAACGGCGGGCGCCCAACGCCGGCGACGACCTGGACGTCCTGCTGCCGATGGCCGAGCGCAGGGACATCGCCGACGGATACAAGAAGGTCGCCGGTTTCGATCCGGCGACCCTCAACGCCAGGGCCAGCTACTCAAACATCCCCGGCCGCTAGACCAATCGACATTCAGTCAAATATCCACCGACTGTCCCCGCGCAGATGGGGACCCATAAAAGGATGCCATTGGCAGACACGGCCGCCCGAAAAGCCCTTCCCCCTTTGAGGGGAAAAGGAGCGCTGCCTTCTGGGCCCCGCCTGAAAGCCTTGTGAATCCGGTCGCTAGTCCAGCTCGGCGTCGGCATAGGCCTTCATCGCCGCCGCCATATAGTCGGCCAGCCCCGGCTGCACCTTTTCGTAGTTGGCTCGAAAGTCGGGGTGCTCGACATAGAGCCGGCCAAGCTTGGTGAAGCCCTCGCCGGTCGGTGGGCCGTCGCCTCTGCCCCTGGTCACCCAGGCGAAGTGCCGGCGCATGATCGCTGTCATTGGCGCGCTGTCACAGCCAATGCCCGCGGCCAACGCGTCCCCGGCCGCCGCAGTGATCTGCCGGCCTTCTTCCTGAAACGCCTGCAGCTCCTCGTTAGGCCATGAGCCCATGGTCTTCTTCGACTTGTCGATCCGGGCCTGCATATCGCCGCCCATCCGCTTTATCAGCCAGGCCTCGTACTCAGCCTGCTTTTCCGGGGAGAACCCCTTGAACATATCCACGTCTTGCATCTTCGCTTCTCCTTCGAGGGAGGCGAGGGTTTCGTCCACCGTGCGCAGAAGACGGCGATACCGCTGGGCCTCGCCCGCCAGGCGTTCACGCTGACGGCGCAGGGCCGCCATGCGGTCGAAACCGGGCTGGGCGAGGACCGCGGCTATGGCCTCCAGCGGGAATTCGAGCTCCCGGTGGAAAAGGATCTGCTGCAGGCGCAACAACTCCTCGCGGCCGTAGTAGCGATAGCCGTTCTCTCCGACGGTGGCCGGTTTCAGAAGTCCGATGTCATCGTAGTGGTGAAGCGTGCGCACCGAGACGCCCGCCATCCTCGCCAGCTGTTTGACCGTATAGAGCTTCATCGCCGTAATCCTCGCCGAACGGCGTGTTCATCCGGTCTGTCGTGGCGTGAGGGTCAAGGGCCTTTCAGAAATAATATTTTGGCGGCGCCGTAGGTCCGTGCATCGAACAGTTCGTAGCCCGGAACCACCGGCTCCGCCTCCCCCGCGCCGCGTTCAAAAACAACCAGCGCCTCCGGCGCCAGCCAGCCCCCGGCGATCAGTCCCGCCAGCGCCTGTTCGCCCAGGCCTTTTCCGTAGGGCGGATCGACGAAGGCGATATCAAAGGGCGGTCCGTCGCTGGCCGGCCTTTGGCCCAGGTCGGTCGCATCGCGCCGGTGGATGCGGCTGGCGCCGAACAGGTCCAAAGCCTCGACATTTATGCGTATGGCTCCGCGAGCCTCGGCATCGGTTTCCACGAACAGACAGAACGCCGCGCCGCGGGACAGGGCCTCCAGACCAAGGGCGCCGGAGCCGGAAAACAGGTCGATGACGCGCGCGCCGGACATCGGCTGCGACCAGGCCGCGTGCTCGAGTATGTTGAACACCGCCTGGCGGGCGCGGTCAGAGGTCGGCCGGGCGACCTGTCCCTCCGGCGCAACAATCGCGCGTCCTCGATGCTTCCCCGAGACAATCCGCAAGTCAGGCCCTTTCGCAAACCGACGGCTTAGCCGAAGAAGGGGCATGGATTCAAACGGACGCGGCTTGTGGGGTCAGGTGGCGCAGGTCTGGCGCGCCCTTGGCGTAAACGAATCGCCCCTTCTGCGCGACATGCAGCGGCCCGAAAGAACCCGAGGGGGCGAGCGTCTGGCGGCTGTGTCGCTGCTGGCGGGTCTGCTGGCCGCCCTGGTGATCGCATGGCGGATCGGGACCGGCGCCGAGGGTCTAATGATCATTGCAGCCGTCGGGATCATCGTCATGGTCCCCGCCCTCGTCGCCCTGGCGAGCCGAGGGCAAGCCGGGCGGCTGGCCATGGGATGGTTGTGGCTGTTGCTGGCTTCGCTGGCCGGACTGACGGGCGGCACGATTGTCATCATCATGCTGGCGATTGTCGCGATCGTGGTCTTCATCGCCTGCGGCGTGGATCCGAACGTGATGCAGAGCGCCATCAAGCTCATCCAGAGCCCGAACTTCAAACCGGGCTACTGGCCGATGCTGGCGCTGGTCTGGACCCTGGCGATCACCAATGGCGCCATGATGCTGACCTTCGTGTGGCTGGCCAGTCTGGTTGGCCGCAAGCCCCTGAAGCTCAGCTTTACAACGGCCCGGCGCTGGCGCTGGCGACAGCTGGCCGGCGGCCTGGTGCTGTACGGCGCGGCGCTGGGCGTGATGCAGCTAGTCGAGATCATCTTCTTCGGTCAGAAGGCCGCCCTGCCGGTTTTCGCCCTGTCGCCGTCCCTGCCCATGGGACTTTTGTTCGTCGCGCTCGCCATGGTCGGCCTGACTCTGGCGGCCGGCGCTGAAGAGCTGGTGTTCCGCGGCTGGCTCCTGCGCAACGCCGCGGGCCTGACCCGCTGGACATGGGTCTTTCTGCTGATCAATGGAGTGCTGTTTTCAGCGGTGCACGGCGACTTTGACCCCAATGCCTTTATCGCCCGCGCCGCCATGGGCGTCGGCTTTTCCTACATGGCTCTGCGCATGGGCGGGATCGAGTTTTCAACCGGCGCCCACACGGCCAACAACCTGCTGATCGTGCTGTTCATCGAGCCCCTGACCCTGGTGACCCCGCCGCCCATGCCTTTTGATCCCGGCAGCCTGGTCGAGACGAGCGTGATGTTCATCCTGATCATTGCGGTCACCGAGATCGCCATCCGGGTTCCGTTCCTGGCCGCCCTGATCGGACCGCCGTCGCCGGGCGCAGATCCCGGCGCCGCCAATGAGGCGTTCAGTTAGGACTCTAGTGCTGGCTTTCCGGCAGGCGCACGATGAGACCATCCAGGACGTCGCTGACGCGGATCTGGCAGGACAGCCGGCTGTTCGGCTCGACGTTTTCGGCGAAGTCCAGCATGGACTCTTCCATGGCCGAGCGTGTCCCGGTCTTTTCCAGCCATTCGGGGTCGACATAGCAATGGCAGGTCGCGCAGGCGCAGGCGCCGCCGCAGTCGGCGTCGATGCCGGGGATGTTGTTCTTGACCGCGCCCTCCATGACCGACAGGCCGGTGCGGACCTCGACGACATGCTCTTCGCCGTCAAATTCGATGTAAGTGATCTTAGCCATGGGGCCGCCTTATCCGGAATGACGCGGGGTCAAGCAAGCGCCTATTATCGTGCATGAATCCTAGAGCAGCCGCTCAGCCATCATCTTCTTGATTTCGGCAATCGCCCGGGCCGGGCTCAGGCCCTTGGGACAGACCTGAGCACAGTTCATGATCGTGTGGCAGCGATAGAGCTTGAAGGGGTCTTCCAGGGCGTCCAACCGCTCGCCGGTAGCCTCGTCCCGCGAATCGATCAGCCAGCGATAGGCGTGCAGCAGGGCGGCCGGACCCATGAACTTTTCCGGGTTCCACCAGTAGCTCGGGCACGAGGTCGAACAGCAGGCGCACAGGATGCATTCGTAGAGGCCGTCCAGCTTGGCGCGGTCCTCGATCGACTGCTTCCATTCCTTTTCCGGGGCCGGCGTATCGGTGTGCAGCCAGGGCTCCACCTCGGCGTACTGGGCGAAGAACTGGGTAAGATCCGGCACCAGGTCCTTGATCACCGGCTGGTGCGGCAGGGGGCTAATCTGGACGACGGCGCCGGGCGTGTCTTCCCAGGCGTGGGTGCAGGCCAGGGTGTTGCGCCCGCCGATGTTCATGGCGCACGA
>CAZJBC010000129.1:3074-8218 GCA_964543805.1 uncultured Brevundimonas sp. | reverse complement strand
GCGACGTGCTCTGGGCCCACACCGACTCGGCGCCGACGCCGGTGCTCGATCCACTCTACGCCACCCGCATGGTGCGGATGCTGAAGGGGGTGATCACCGCCGGCACCGGCACGGGCGCCAACATCGGCCGCCCGGCGGCCGGCAAGACCGGCACCAGCCAGGACTGGCGCGACGCCTGGTTCGTCGGCTTCACCCCTGACTGGGCGGCGGGCGTGTGGGTCGGCAACGACGATGGCGAACAGATGAGCCATGTGGTCGGCGGCTCGCTGCCGGCGATGATCTGGCGGCGTTTCATGATCGAGGCCCACAAGACCCTGCCGCCGCGGGACTTTGACTTCTTGCCCGCGCTGGGAACACCGCCGCCCGCCGGGGACCAGACCCCAAACCCGGAAACCGTCGCCGGCGAGGCGGCCCCGCCAGCGACTGAGCCTGCGTCCGAACCGCCGCCGCCCGCGGTCGCCGCCGCGGCCGACCCGCGTTCGGCGTTTTATGGCGCCCTGGCCGACGACTTCGAGCGCGAGAGCCGCTAGAGAGCGGCCATGAGTCGCCAACCGCCAATTCTTGCCCTGAAGGACGTGCGCCTGGCCGACGGCGCCGTGCAGCTGTTCGAGGGCGTGGACATAGCCCTCGACGCCCGCGCCCGCGCCTGTCTGGTCGGCCGCAATGGAACCGGTAAATCCACCCTGCTGCGCATCCTGGCCGGCCTGGTCGAGGCCGACGAGGGCCAGCGCTTTCTCCAGCCCGGCGTGCGCGTCGCCCTGGTGCCGCAAGAGCCGGTCATTACCGGACCTGCGCTGGTCGACTACGCCACCGCCGGCGGCGCCGAACGTCACGAAGCCGAGGCGGCGCTGGAGTCCTTTGGTCTGGATCCCGCCCGCAGCTCAACGGGCCTGTCCGGCGGGGAAATCCGGCGCGCCGCCCTGGCCCGCGCCTTCGCCGAAGATCCGGAAGTCCTGCTGCTTGACGAGCCGACCAACCACCTGGACATCGCCACCATCGCCGCCCTGGAAGAGCGCCTGGCCCGCAGCCCCGCCGCTATCCTGGTGATCAGCCACGACCGCGCTTTTCTGACTCGCATCGTCAAGACCTGTTTCTGGCTGGAGGCGCGCCGCATCCGCCGCCTGGACGCCGGCTTTGACAAGTTCGACGAGTGGTCGAGCAAACAGTCCGAGGAAGACGCCGAGGTTTTCCGGCGCCTGACCAAGGCCATTGAGCGGGAAACCTACACCTTCTATCGCTCGATCACAGCTCAGCGCACCCGCAACGAAGGCCGGGCGCGGGCGCTGGCCGACATGCGGCTGAAGCGCGCGGCTCTGGCCGCCGACATCAACCGCCCCATGGCCATGGCGATCGACGCGGGCGAGGCCTCGGGAAAACTGGTCTGCGAGGTCAAGGGCGTCTCCAAGGCCTTTGGCGAGCGCACGCTTTTGAAGCCCTTCTCGACCCGAATTCTGCGCGGCGACCGGCTGGCGATTGTCGGGCCAAACGGGGCGGGCAAGACCACCCTGGTGAAAATACTGCTGGGCGAGCTTGCGCCGGACAGCGGAACCGTACGGATGGGCTCGGGCCTTTCCATCGCCTACGCTGACCAGGCCCGAGACCGGCTGCCGGCCGGCGCCACTCTGTGGGAGGCCCTGGCGCCGGATGGCGGCGATCAGATCATCGTCCGTGGCCAGCCAAAGCACGTCTCGGCCTATGCGCGGGACTTTCTGTTCAGCGAAAAACAGCTGCGCCAGCCCATCGCCAGCCTTTCCGGCGGCGAACGCAACCGGCTGCTGCTGGCGCTCGCCCTGGCCAAGCCTGCCAATGTTCTGGTGCTGGACGAGCCGACCAACGACCTGGACATGGATACGCTGGATCTGCTGGAGGACCTGCTGGCCGATTATGAAGGCACGCTGATCCTGGTCAGCCACGACCGCGATTTCATCGACCGCCTGGCCACCTCGACCATCGCGCTGGACGGCCGCGGCAACATTGTCGAGACGCCCGGCGGCTGGGCGGAAGTGATCGGCCAGAACCCGGGATTCTGCGATGCGCCCCCGTCCCAGGCCAGGGCCCAGTCAAAGGCCGCGCCGCCGAAACCGGGCGTCCCGGCGCGCGCCGCCAAGCTCTCCTACAAGGACCAGCGCCGTCTCGAAGGGCTTGAGGCGGCCATGCCGAAACTTGTCGCCGAAATTGCCGAACTGGAACGGGCCCTGCACGATCCGGCGCTCTATGGAACCAACCCCGCGCGCTTCCAGCGCCTTACCGACGCCCACGCAAAGGCCCTGGCCAGCCTTTCCGCCGCCGAAGAAGAGTGGCTGGCCCTGGAAGAAATGAGAGAAAACCTTGGGTGAACAACGGAAATACTGCGCTCTGAGCCATCGCGGTTAAGAGTTCCTTTCCAATGCCAAGGTGATTTTGAGGCCCCTTCCTCGCTCCAGGTTTCTCATGCGTTCCGGCAGTTCGAGCCAACAGACCCTTCTCGCCGTCTCCTTTACAGGCCTGTTCGTGGTCAGCGTCCTGGTCGGCGTGGGCCTCACACGGGTAGCCGACGGCGTGGCGACCATCTGGCCAGCCAATGCCTTCCTTGCCGCGGGGTTCCTGTTGCTGCGGCGAAACTGGGCCCTGGCTTGCGCCGCCGCCTGCGTCGCGGCCAACATCGTCGTAAACTTGATTGGCGGCGACAGCCCGGGCCTGGCCATCGCCTTTTCTGCGATCAATCTGGGCGAGGCCGCTGGCGTCGCCTGGCTGGCCTGGCGGTTTTGTCCAGGCATGCCGCTGATCACCTATTCCAGCCTGGCGCGGTTGCTGGGCGTGGCGGTGCTGCCGACGGTCGCCGCATCATCCCTTGTCGCCGCGGCCATGCTGAGCGCTTTGTACAAAAAGGACATCACAGCTGTAATTCGTCACTGGGTGGCGGGCGATTTCCTCGGCATGTCGATATTCCTGCCCGGCATCCTGCTCTTGACCTCAAAATCGCCCAAGGTGCAGACCTTGCGAGACGGATGGCAAGAAACGACAATTTTCCTGGCCTTCTTCGCCTTGGTCGCTTTCGCGCCGCAGAACGGTATTCGGATTGTTGGAACCTTCCTGTCGCTGGGCCTGATGACGGCCCTCGCCTTTCGCCGGGGCCCCAAGGCGACGGCGATCGCCACATTGGTGATCTGTGTCAGCCTGGTCTGTGCGACGCTTTGGAGCGGCGCCTCGATCAATCCAACCTGGGGTCTCGACTTCCGGGTGACCATTATCCAGCTCTACATGGCCGCTCTGTTCTTTACCGGCCTGATCACCGCCCTGGCCGTGGGTGATCAACGTCGACTGCGCGATCTTCTCGAGCATCGCACCCGCACCGCCCGACGCGCGCGGGCCGAGGCCGAGGCGGCCAACAGCGCCAAGACCGAATTTCTGGCGACCATGAGCCACGAGATCCGCACCCCCTTGAACAGCATCATCGGCTTTTCCCATCTGCTGGAGCGGCGCGAGGACCTGCCGGACGATGCGACCAAACAGATCGGGCTGATCGAGCGCGCCGGCAAGTCGCTGCTGGTAGTGGTCAATGACATTCTCGATTTCTCCAAGGTCGAATCCGGACGCCTGGAGCTGGATCCGCGGCCGACCGACCTGAAGTCGGTGGCTGAAGACGCGATCGCCGTGATTTCAGAAGGCGCCCACGCTAAAGGCCTGACAATCCGGCTCGACACTGAGGGCGACATGGAAGCCTGGCGGCTGGTCGATGACCACCGGCTGCGCCAGGTGCTGCTCAACTATCTCAACAACGCGGTCAAATTCACCGAACGCGGCGAAATCCGCGTTGTGCTGCAGGCCCGGACGGATGGCGACCTCGACCGCATCCGCATCTCGGTGATCGACACCGGGATAGGCATTGCGCCGGACGCCGCTGCGCGCCTGTTCCGCCGTTTCTCCCAGGCCGACGCCTCGGTGACCCGCGCCTACGGCGGCACAGGTTTGGGCCTTGCCATCTGCCGCGGCCTGATCGAACGGATGGGCGGCCGGGTCGGCGTAAACAGCCGGCCGGGCCAGGGTTCGGCCTTCTGGCTCGAGCTCAAGCTGGAACGCTCGCAGGCCCTGGCGCCGCGCGCCAGCAAGACCTCCCAGGGCGGTCTTTCAGCCCATGTTCTGCTGGTCGACGACCACCCCACGAACCGCGAGCTGGGCCAGACCATTCTCAAGCTGCTGGGATGCACGGTTGAACTGGCCGCCGACGGCAACGAGGCCATCGAGGCCGCCAGCCGCACGCATTTCGATGTCATCCTGATGGACGTCCACATGCCGGGGATGGATGGCCTGACCGCCACCCGTGCGATCCGCATGCTGGAAGGCGCCGCCGCGACGGTCCCGATCATCGCCATGACCGCCAATGTCCTGCCCGAACAGATCAAGCGCTGTAAACTGGCCGGCATGGTCGACAGCGTGCCCAAGCCGATCAATATCGAGGTCCTTTACGACGCCCTGTCGCGATGGGCGGGCCGCGATGATCGCGGACGCGAGCGCAAGGCCGACGTAAACGCCGCCTAGGAATTGACCCAACGGGCATGCCGCGACGACGCATCGCCCGGCTCCAGCCGCACCTCGGCGCAACCATTTGGGAATTAACATTTAATTCGTTGACGGCCCCTACCTTAACGCCGCTAAGGATTGGGTGGGGAGGCAAGTCCTTTGACGTAGTCCAAATACGTGCGTCTCAAGACGCCGCTGGTAATACTGGGCCTCATCACGGGCTATGGCTTCAGCACCTTTCTGTCGGACAACATTGTTCTGACAGCCGGTGACGCGCCCGCGTTCTGGGGCGCCAGCAGCTTTCTGATCGCTGGCATGCTACTGCTGAGCGGCCGAGCCCGGATCATTTGCGTGGCCGGCTGCCTGCTGCTGTGCGGACTTCTGTCGTACCGCTGGGACCAGAGCCTTCCCAACGTCTTGTGGTTCGTCACGATGTCCGGTGGACTTTCGCTGCTGGTCGCCTGGCTGATCCGCAAGGTGTGCCGCACGCCGCAGATCCGGAACCTGAAACAGGCCATGAGACTGCTCGGCATGGTCATCCTGCCCGCCGCCCTGCTTGGCTCGGTAATGCTGGGCGCCACGCTGCGGCTGTTTTACGGATCGCCGTTCCTAACCATGTCCATTCAGTGGTTCATGGCCGCCTT
>CAZJBC010000129.1:0-3064 GCA_964543805.1 uncultured Brevundimonas sp. | reverse complement strand
CTTCATGGGCGTCGGCATGGTGCTGCCGACCCTGCTGATGCTGATGACGCCAGACCGCTCGCGTCCCCCAAAACGCAGCCGTGTCGAGCCGGTGCTGCTGACGCTCGCCGCGGCTGTGTTGATCGCCCTGGCCTGGACGCCGTTCTATATGTTGTCGCTGTTGCTGGCCTTCCCGGCGGCGACGCTGTTCGCCATGCGACTGGGCGGACGGGCGACGACGCTTTCGATCCTGCTCATCACACTGAGCGGATTCTTCTACCCGTTTGTCTTCCCCGCCCCGCCGGTCCCCGGCGCGACGGAGGCCAGCATCGACGCCGTAATCTTCGGCTTCCAGATCTATATCGTGTTCGTCTTCTACAACGGCCTGCTGACCGCCATGGCCATGGACCACCGTTCACGCATCAAACGCCAGCTGGAGCGGCGCACCGCGATCGCGCGAGCCGCTCGCCAGCGCGCACAAAAAGCGAGTCAGGCCAAGACCGAATTCCTGGCCGCCATGAGCCACGAGCTGCGCACGCCGCTGAACGGTGTTCTGGGCTTCACCCAGATTCTGCTGCAACGAAAAGCGCTGCCCGACGATATGCGCCGAAGCCTGGAGCTGATCGAAAAATCCGGCGACGCCCTGCTGGTTATCGTCAATGACGTCCTCGACTATTCACGGATCGAGAGCGGCCGGATCGATCTGAAGCCGGGCTCGGTCATGATCGCCGACCTGGCCGACGACGCCATCCAGATCGTTGCGCCCCAGGCCAGCGCCAAGGGACTGGCCCTCGGCGCCGCCATCTTTGGCGATACGGGCCGGCCTTGCCGGATGGACGAGTCGCGGGTGCGGCAAATCCTGCTCAATCTGCTCGATAACGCGGTCAAGTTCACCCATGCGGGCCGGGTCGACTTGAAGGTGTCGATCGCCTCAGGTTCAGTCCGGTTCGAGATCGCCGACACCGGCGTTGGAATTCCCGAGGACCGCCAGCACAGTCTGTTCGACGGCTTCACGCAAGTGGACAGCGGTCTTACCCGGGCCCATGGCGGCGCAGGTCTCGGACTGGCCATCTGCCGATCGCTGGTTAGCCTGATGGGTGGTCAGATGGGCGTCGACAGCCGCCCCGGCCGCGGCTCGACCTTCTGGTTTGAACTTCCGCATGAGAGCCTGGCGAACACGGATACCGAACAACCCGCTGGGGACGAGCGTTCGGCTCACATCCTTGTCGTCGATGATCATCCCGTGAACCGGGAGCTGGCGGTCACGCTGCTAGGCCTTCTGGGCTGCACCAGCGATGCCGCCGAAAACGGCGCCGAAGCGGTCGAGGCGATGCAAAGGAAGGCCTACGACGCGGTCCTCATGGATGTGCACATGCCGGTGATGGACGGCGTCGCCGCGACCCTCGCAATCCGGGCGTTGTGCGGCGCGGCAGGCCGGACGCCGATTGTCGGTCTTTCGGCCGACGTCATGCCCGAATCCGTCGATCGCTGCCGTGCGGCCGGCATGAACGATCACCTGGGCAAACCCGTCAGCCTGGCCAAGCTGCAGACTTCCCTGTCCCGCTGCTTTGATCCCGATGAGCAGAACGCAGGCAGGGCGGCCTGAACCACACTCGGCGCTTTGCCGCCGGCCCGCGCGGGCCTAACCTGACCTGGTGGCCTTTGGGCGGAGGGCGGGACGTGAAAAAACTCATAGCGGCGATGATCTGCGCGATCCTGGCGTCCTGCGCGCCCGCCCATAAGGACCACGCCGCCGCCCGCACCCACATCCGCTTCGCCACCGACTGGCGCGCCCAGGCCGAGCACGGCGGCTTCTACCAAGCCCTGGCGACAGGCGAATACGCCAAGCGCGGTCTGGACGTGGAGATCATCCAGGGCGGACCGAATGTGAACGTTCCGGAACTGGTCGCCTCCGGCGCCGTCGAGATGGGCATGGGGTCCAACAGCTTCATCGCCCTCAATCTGGCCCAGCAGGGCGTGCCCGTTCGCGTGGTGGCGGCCACCATGCAGAAGGACCCGCAGGTGCTGATCGCCCATCCCGACCAGGGCATAAACACGATCGCCGACATGAAGGGCCGGCCGATTCTGTTGTCCGACGCCTCGGTCACTGGCTTTTGGTTGTGGCTGAAGGCGAAATACGGCTTCGTGGACAGCCAGGTGCGCGCCAATCCCTCGCCGGCCGTCTTCCTGGCCGACAAGCGGGCCATCATGCAGGGCTATGTGACGAGCGAGCCCTATACGATCCAGCAGCAGGCCGGCTACGCGCCCAAGGTCTTCCTGCTCGCCGACGAAGGCTATCCTGGCTACGCCGGCATGATCCTGGCGCCCGACAGCCTGATCAAGTCCAATCCGGCCGCTGTCCGGGCCTTTGTCGAGGCGACCGCCGCCGGCTGGACATCCTATCTGAACGGCGACGCTTCACCGGGCGACGCCCTGATCCGCAAGGACAATCCGGAAAAGAGCCAGGCCGAACTGGATGAGGCGCGCCGGCGCATCAAGAGTTATGGCCTGGTGGACTCGGGCGATGCCCAGTCGCTCGGGGTCGGCGCGATGACCGACGCGCGCTGGGAAGCCTTCTTCAAGGTCGCCTCGGCTCAGGGCGTCTACCCGGCCAGCCTGGATTTTCACAAGGCCTATACCCTGGAGTTTCTGGACGGGAAAAAATGATTGCGGCTCTCGATGCGGCCACCGTCGACTATCCCCGCGGCCGGGCGCTGGGTCCGTTCAGCCTGAGTCTTGAAGCCGGCGAGGTGATCGCTCTGGTCGGCCCGTCCGGCTGCGGCAAGTCGACCGCCCTGCGCCTGCTGGCGGGCCTAGAGTCCGCGACCTCGGGCACAGTGCGGCGCGGGCTTGCGCTGGGCGAGACCTCGCTCGTGTTCCAGTCGCCGACCCTGATGCCATGGGCCAGCGCCACGGCCAATGTCGCCCTGCCATTGGAGCTGGCCGGCGTGGCTCGAACAACGGCGCGCAGCCGGGCGGACGAGGCGCTGGCGCGGGTGAAATTGCCCGGCGCAGGTCCGGCCAAACCCGCCCAGCTGTCCGGCGGCATGGCCATGCGCGTAGCGCTTGCGCGGGCCCTGGTCTC
>CAZJBC010000128.1:0-8288 GCA_964543805.1 uncultured Brevundimonas sp. | reverse complement strand
GGTGTTGACCGGCGTCGGCGCCTTCGGCGCAGCGCTGCTGGCGACGATCGTCTGGCCGTCGCTGAACGATGCGGGAGTCAAGCTCGACTGGGCGCCCCCGGCGGTGCTGGCCGCCGCTATGGCGATGAGCAGCTGGTTGCTGGCCCGGACGTCGGTCGGCGTGGCGAAAGACACTTCGCTCGGCCTGTGGATCGCCGGAACTGCGGAGCTGGCCTTTGTCGCCGTCCACGCGGCCAGTCCGCTTGGCTGGGCCTTCGTCGGCCACGCCGCTTTGGGCCTGGCGGCGGCGGGCCTGGCCCTGCGGCTGGGCTGGCGCGGTCTGGCCGAGGCGGCGGTGGCTGGCGGGCTTGTGGGCCTGGCCGCCCTGCTGCGCCCGGCCCATGTCGAGGCGGTGACCGGCGGCAAAATCGCCATGCCGCAGACCGCTCTGGCGGTCGCCCTGGCGGCGGGACTGGTGTTCGCCGCCGGACGGCTTCTGCGGCTTAAGGCGCCAGACCCGGAGCGCCCGCCGCGGCGAACCGAGGCCGAGGCGCTGGATACCGCCTCGCTGCTGATCGCCCTGGCCGGGGCTTTCCTTATCCTCAACCGTTGGGCCGTCGGGGCCCACGGCGTAGGCCAGGTGCTCGAGGCGCCGATACGCACGGTGGTGATCCTGACCACCGGCCTTTTGCTAGCCATCCGCGCCCGGCCGGACGCCGGCGCGGTCGCCCGCTGGCGTCTGCCGGTGGTGATCGGCGTCGGGGTGCTGCACGCCGTGGTGCTCCAGGCGCTGATCAATCCGTGGATAGGCTGGGGCCTGGAGCCGGTGGGCAAGCCGCTCTTCAACACCCTGCTGGTCAGCTATCTGGCGCCTGGCCTGTTGCTGTGCGCGATCGCCCGGATAAGAGTCAGCGGGATGCAGGTCCTGACGCGCGCGTGTGCGCTTGGCGGGTTTCTGTTCGTGGTTCTGTGGGCGGTCATGGTGGTGCGTCAGGCGTTCCACCCGGGCGCCATGCACGACGGCTATGTGGATCGCTCCGAAGCTCTTGCCTACGGGCTCGTCGTCCTGGCCTCGGCCTGGGGCGTTATCAAGCTGCGTAGCCGCACCCTAGCCAAACCAGAGTCGTCCAGTGGCTGGCTGGCGGCCTGCACGGCGCCGGCGGTCTGGCTGGCCCTGGCGGTTTCAGCCCTGATTGCATGGGTATTCTCCAGTCCCTGGTGGGGCAATGATACGTCCGTGCTGTCGTCGGGCCGTGAGGCTATGCTGCTGTTCGGCCTCTATGCGGCGGTCACCGCGGCGACGGCCTGGGTGGCCCGCGAGATCAGCAAGATGGGCCCCGCCTGGGCCGTGACCGGCCGGGCGGCCCTAACCGTCACGGCGGTCGATCTGTGGGTGCTGGGCACCCTGGTCATTCGCTTCGCCTACCGCGGCCTGGAAATGGGGCATCATACGACAGAGGCGCGGCTGGAGACCTGGACCTATTCGGCGATCTGGGCGGTCTATGGTCTGGTGGTGCTCATCGCCGGCGGCGGGCGGCGCAGCCTGACCCTGCGCTGGCTGGGCCTGGGAATCCTGTTCGTGACCATCGGCAAGGTGCTGCTGTTCGACATGGCCGCCCTCGACGGCGTGGTGCGGGCAGGTTCGTTCCTGGCGGTGGGCGCCCTGCTGCTGGTCGGCGCCTTGACCGCCCGGCGGCTGAACGCGGCAGCGCTTTTGCCGCCAGCCAAGACCCCCGTGGAGGAGCCGGTCTAGCCCCGGAACCCGGCCTCGGCGAAATCGACCATCAGGGCGATCTGCAACTCCACCGGCTCATCGCCCGCCAGGCCGCCGGAGACCGAGCGCAGACGCTCCATCTCGGTCACCCGGTTCTGGTGGATCAGGCCGAGCACAAAGTGCAGGCGCCAGTAGATGTCCTTCGGCGCCAGGGCCGGGCAGGCGCGAGTCAGGGCGTCGGCGAACCGCGCCAGGTGGGTCACATCCTTGCGCAGGGCCTCGCGGATCTCATCGGTCCCTTCGCTGCGCGCACGGATCAGGAATTGCAGGGAGACGAAGCGGCTCCCGCCAGGGTCCGTCCAGCTGACCGGCGGGGTGATCAGGGCGGTCAGAATGGCGCGCAAGGTGGGGGCGCCGCCGTGGGCGGCTTCGGCCTCGTGCAGCATGCGGGCCCGCGCCCGGTTGATCTCGCCTGAGCGGGTGCGAAATATCTCGAACAGCAGAGCGTCTTTCGAGCCGAAGTGATAGTTCACCGCCGCCAAGTTCACGCCCGCCTCGGTGGTGATGTCGCGCACCGAAACCTCGGCAAATCCTTTCAGCGCGAACAGCCTTTCAGCCGCCAGAAAGATGCGGTCGCGGGTCGCATCGCCCGACACGCCGTCTGCTTCGCCAGTCTTGAGTTCCGCGCCGGACAATCGTCATCCCCTCGGGGTGACTTTAGGGAGCGTGCGCGGCGGCGCAAGCCGTGATTGGAATGCGTCGCGCAAGGCGCTATCACCCGCCCTGAGCTGCCCGCCATATGGATTCCCAAGATGACTGACGTCCTGCCTGACCGCCTTTCCGTCAGCCCCAACAGCCCTTGGCACGATGCAGCCCTGCTGGAGCGCGGCATCGGGGTGCGATTCAAGGGCGTCGATCGCACCAATGTTGAGGAATACTGCGTCAGCGAGGGCTGGGTGCGGCTGGCGGTGGGCACGACGGTGGATCGCAAGGGCAATCCCCTGACCATCAAGATGCAGGGGGCGGTGGAGCCCTATTTCCGCACCCCCGAGGCGACGGACGAGGCCTAAGGCGCCGGCCGCGCCGTTCCGCCAAAGGTGACCGCCTCGCCGCGCATCAGGGCGGCCAGGCAAAGCAGCCGGGTGTTGATCCCGCCAAAGTCGGCCACGCCCGACAGGTCCTGTCGCATGGCATGGCGAAGCGATGCCGCCGCCTCGAGCAAAAGGGCTGAGGGGACCGCGGCGCGCCCCTGGCCTGTCGCAAAGCCGATCGATCCGCCCGTGCGAGCGCCCGGCGCCGGACGCCCCGCCGCCAGGGCCAGCTGCTCGGCGATGCTCTGCGTTTCATCATAGAGGCTAAGGGCCTCGCCCCCGGCCGGCGAAGAACGGTTGTGGATCAGCAACCCGCCGGCGGCCCCGCCGTCTTCGGCGACCAGGTCCAGGTCCCAGCCCGCTCCGATCGCCGCCAGGGCGGCCAGGAACGCCAGGGGCTCTCCCGTCGCCTCGATCGCCAGGCGCGAGGCGCTTTGCAGGGCGGGGGCGGCCATAAGGGCGCTTACCGTCTGGACCATGTCCCGGCCCGACAGAGCAGCCCCGTCCGGCAGGATCAGGGCCGGCTCGTCAACCTCGCGCCATCGTTCAAACAGAGCCGCCGCCAGGTCGTCCGCCTGCAGCGGCAGCTGATTGGCGTGGAAGCGCTGCATGGAAAGGGCTTGGCGCGACACCTGGACGGGTAGCAGGACTTCATCGGCGATCAGGCCGGCGAGGGCGGCCTCCGCGCCGGCCAGTCGCATGATCTCGCTGCGGCGCCGGCCGGCCACGCTCAGGCAAAGAATCAGCCAATCCAGACTGGACAGCGCCCGCGGTCCGGCTGGCAGCCGCGCGCGATAGACAGGATGGCGGTCCAGCAGGTGGCCGACGCTGGCGTTGCGCATGGAGTCGTCCACGCGAGCAGTGCTGCGCGCCGGCTCCAGCCGCAGCAACGGGTTGACCAGCAGGAAAGTATCCGGCGCAGGCGCCGGCGGCGCCTCGACAATCATGGTCGCCAGCCTCGGATCGCCGATAAAGACATCGCCGTTGTAATGGGGCGTATCCGGCGTGTCAGCCAGGCGATCGCCCGGCCGAGCGGCGAACAGGTCGGCCTCGCTGAACACCCAGCCACGGCGCGGATCGTCCTTGAGCGCCTGGTCCAGCCAGCCGCGGTAGTCGCGGCCGTGGTACTGGTGGCAGCCTCGCTCAAAGAAGGGATCCGGCTCGGAATTGGTCAGGTGCAGGTGGGCGAACAGCAGAGCGCCGTCGGCCCGGGCGACCCGCAGGCATTCGCCGCCGAAGGGGTAAAGGTCGTAGCGGTGCAGCGAGTCCAGCGCATAGACCGCGCCGAATGCGCCGTCGCGGAACGGCAAGGGGTGATTGGGCGGCAGGAATATTACATCCAGATTGGCCGAACGGCGGCCCGATCCCAGCCAGTGGCGAAAGCCGCGATAGCCCAGCACATTGGAATCGCCTTCCCACAGGCTGATGATCGGATGGTCCGGAAACAGGCCCGCCAGCCATTCGCCGCTCCAGCCCGTGCGCGCCCAGGTGTCGAGGATCGCATCGCCAGGTTTCAGGTGTGCGCGGATCGCCGGCAGCAACGGCTCGGCCGCGCGGCTGGACTCATTGAACGGCTGGAAGGCGGCGTAGGATTCCCAGTAATCCCGTTCGTCCTTCTGGCGCCGGTGGGTTTCATAGGCCGCAGGATCACCGAACAGGTCGAGCGTCAGCGCCGCCAGGGCCGTGGGACTTGCCTGCTCCGCGCGCAGGCGCGGCTCGGTGAACAGGACGAAGCCCTCGACGATGGGGATGACAACACCGCAACCGGGGCATGTCAGACCCCCGCTGATCACTTCATCGCCGTCGGCCGCGTGGCAGACCAGCTCATAGCCGCGCCGGCAGCTGGGGCAGGCCAGGATCGCCAGGGTCGCCCGCTTCATCGGCCGCTACATCTTCAGATAGGCAAAGACGCCGAACGGTTTGTCGGCCAGCAGCACAACGACGATGATTGCGGTGGTCTGGGCCGCGACAACCAGCAGATTGAGCGCCAGAGGCGGAAGGCGTTCGGCAAGGTAGGCGTACATGGGCTCAGATCCTCGCGATCAGATGTTCGACAAAGCCGGTCGCTACAAAGCTGAAAATCACGAAATGCAGGGTGACGAGGATCGAAGTCCCCGTCCAGACCAGCCGGGCGGGCCTGGGCCAGGCCTGCACGGTCGGACCGGACCAGGCGCTGAACCGGCGCCAGAACGTCAGTCCCAGGGCGTGGTAAAGCGCCCACAGCACGTAGTGCAGCGATATCGCGTGCCACAGGCCCAGAGTCAGCATCGAGGCGCTGATCGCCAGGATGTGCACCCGCGTGGCCGCCATGGCCGGCATGTAGACATAGTCTCGGCACCAGGTGGACAGACTCATGTGCCAGCGGCGCCAGAACTCGCCGATGTTGCTGGCCAGGAAGGGCCAGTTGAAATTCTCGCGGATCGAAAAACCCATCAGCAAGGCGAATCCGATGGCCACGTCGCTGTAGCCGCCGAACAGGAAATAGAGGTTGGCCCAGTAGAGCAGATTGTGCCGGTAGATGTCGGCCAGGCCGCCCGCGGTCAGGTCGGTCGTGGCGCTGTAGCCCAGCCTGGAGACGATCAGATAGTTGCCGATCAGCACGACCTTGAGGCCGCCGACGAGAATGCGGCCAAGCCCGCGCGAGACTTCGGCCTCGTCCCACCGCCGTCGCGCCAGGTCGCGCTGAAACTCGTCGAAGCGGTGAGTGGGTCCGAACAGAAGGGTGGAGGGCAGGAACTGATAGGTCGCGTAATCAGTCAGACCGTGAGGACGAAGCCGCCCCAGATGGGCCTCGGTCAGATAATGAATGGTCCGCAGGACATAATAGGCCATGCCGACGGGCACGATCAGCGCCAGCCCCGTCTTGTGGGCCGAACCCCACAACAGGATCGCATAGACAACGGCGATGGCGGCGATGGTGGCCGTGGTCGCGGCGCCCCTATGGCGTTTGAGGTGGGCGACGCCGTAGCTCACCAGGGTAAAGACGCCCAGCATGGCCAGCGAAGGAGGGGATTCATAACCAAGCAGCACCACGCCGCCGATGGCCACCATGAGCGGCCGCAGCCGGCTCGGCGCAAGCCACGACGCCAGGGTTACGAAGGCCAGCCAGGCCAGAACCGGGATCAGCTCGTGCTCAGTCATGATGCGACCGCACCAGGGCCGCGATCTGTGGCGCCAGCCAGGCCATGTAGAGCTGCTGGCCCTGGGCGTTCATATGGCCCAGATCCGCATAGGCCGCCTGGGGCGGTTGGTCGGGAATGGCCAGAACCGTCTCGCCGTTCTTTCCCTGCAAATCCGCCAGGATTTGGCGTGCGGGGCCCGAAAGCCTGTCTGGAATGAGCTGCTGAGCCATCGGCGATGTCGGAATACGAATGATGGCCACCTGGGCGCCGTGGGCCTTGAGGCGCTTCATCGCATTCAGATAACGGGTTCGATCGGCGGCCGACGATGGCTGCTGCCGGTCCCACCCGGATTTATACAGATCCACTGCGGCCGGGCCCGTGGCGGCCGTCTCGGTTGGGCAGGGACGGTTGCCGCCGCGCGGGTCATTGGCGAGCAGGCCGCGCACGCCGGTGCGGATGCGGATGGCGCGGGCGGCCCTGGCGCGCCAGGATTTGAGTTCGGGCGCCGGCAGCTGATCGCGGTGGAACAGAAACAGGTCGCCCTCGATCAGCACCACGGCCGGGCGCTCACGCATCAGCTTCTCGAACGCCGGCTTCAGATCGGCGAATACAGCAGAGTCCTGGGTGATGCGCACGACACGGACCTTGACGCCTTGGGCGGCCAGTCGCCCCGCAGCCGTAAAGTCACTTTCGATCGCACATTTGGCCCGTGAGGTGCCGATGATCGCCACCACCGGCGCGCCGCTCGCCTGGGCATGATCCAGGCGCCCCAGGTTCAGGTCTTCAACCTGATTTGCCTGCCCCGCCGGATCGAACGCGAGCCAAAGCAGGATAGATGCGGCCAGGCTCGCAGAAACGGCCCAGGTCCACAGGGGCGGCGTGGCGGGCTTCATCGCGACCGGACGAGTCCAGCGATCTTGCCCAGACTGTCGAGCCCCATGATCTCCCGCGGTGAAAGCCTGATCTGGAAGGCCTTTTCGATGGCGAACACCAGGTTGAGGTGGGCTAGAGAGTCCCACCCGACGACCGTCTTGGGAGCCGAGGCCATCGTCAGCTGCCTGACCGGCACGCCGAACGTCTGGGCGGCGGCGGCCAGGACCTGTTCCTCAATTCCACCTCCGGCAGCGGAGACCTCGTGCTGCGGCGGATTGACGGCCAGGGCGCGGGCTTCCTCGATGATCACCTTGCCCGAGCGGCCCTTGGGCAGTTCGGCGGTCACCACGATCTTGGTCGGGACCTTGCGGGCTTCCAGATGCTGGCGGCAGTATTCGTAGAGATCGTCCGGGCTGACGCCGGCGCCGGCGGCCACCACGGCGGTGACGGTCTCTCCCCACTCAGGGTCGGGCTCGCCAAAGGCGACCGCACCGGTGACCAGGGGGTGTCGGTTCAGCACCTCGACGATTTCCTCGGGGTGGATGTTCAGGCTGCCACGGATGATTACGCTCTTCTTGCGCCCGCAGATCCAGTAGTCGC
This sequence comes from uncultured Brevundimonas sp., assembly GCA_964543805.1. GTDB lineage: Bacteria > Pseudomonadota > Alphaproteobacteria > Caulobacterales > Caulobacteraceae > UBA5005. Next base: position 909 of record CAZJBC010000128.1, on the reverse strand, counting down.
CCGCCGCATCCCTCCGGGCTATGTCGCCGGTGTGCAGCCAGCCATCCTTCAGGGCCGAGGCCGTTCCGGCCGGATCATCGAAATAGCCGCTCATCAGCAGCTCGCCGCGGATCATCAGTTCGCCGGCCTCGCCTTCCTTCACCAACCGGCCGGCCTCATCAATGATGCGCAGCTCACAGTCGACGGGCGCGCCGATTGGGCCGATCTGCCCCGATCCCTGGCCCGCCCCGGCAAACACACCGCCGGCCACGGTCTCGGTCAGGCCGTAAACATTGACGATCGAAACGCCGAAGGTCGCCTGCATCTGGTCCCAGAGAGCCGCTTCCAACTGGGCGCCGCAGGAAATCAGCAGGCGGAAATCGCCGCCCTGAAATGCGTCCGCCTGAGCCGAGGCGATGCGCACGATCAAGGACATCATTGTCGGGGCGGCGACCATGTGGGTGATGCGCAACTGGAAGACCGCATCCAGCAGCCGCTCGATGGCGCTGATCTCAAAGGTCAGCGGCCGGTGAACGCAGGCGCTGTTGGCAAAGGCCAGGACAGGGCCCTGAATTGAGCCGTCGGCGTGGGACAGGATCAGGGTGTTGAGGATCTGGCTGTCGCCGTTCATCCCATAGACCCGGCTCAGGGTCGCCAGGTGAGCAAACAGGGCCCGATGACTGATGCACACGCCCTTGGACTCGCTGGTCGTGCCGGAGGTGAACAGGATGTAGGCCAGGGTCTCCGGATCCAGCGTGGCCGGCGGCGGGATTGGGGTTGTGTCCCTGATCAGCGCCTCAAGCCCGCCGCGTTCGGCGCGGCCGCCCAGCAATGACGCCAGGCCGCTGGATTTCGCTGCGGTTCGGGCCGGCGCGACGATGATCTGACCGCCGCCCGTGCAGTCAGCAGTGGAATGGACTAAGGTGCCAA
>CAZJBC010000127.1:728-8315 GCA_964543805.1 uncultured Brevundimonas sp. | reverse complement strand
CGCCTGAACGTCGATCAAGCGTTCGTGGTGACCGCCGACGGATCGGTCAAGGCCTTCGTCGGCGACGGCGCCGGCGACGGCGCCGGCCGGGTGATCGCCGACGCCCTGGTCAATGACGAAGAAGCCTCCGGCGTGGTCACCATGGGCGGGGCCTCGTATCAGGCGATCTCGGCGCCGATCCTGTCGCCGACCCTGGTCGGATGGGTGGTGTTCGCCGTGCGGCTGGACGACAAGGAAATGGGCGCCCTGACGCGCCTGTCGTCCATCTCGCTGCATGCATCGGTTCTGCATCGCGACAAGGACGGTTGGCGCTCGATCGAACGCATGACGGCGGCGGACCGCAAGACCCTCAGCCGGTTTGTCGACAAATCGCTGGGCGCAGGCCGCGGCCTGCCAGGCGAGCTGTCGCTGAAGGGCGGAGCGGCGATCACCCTGGTCAAGCCTCTGGCCTCGATGGATGCGCGCTCGCCCAGCGTCCTGGTTCTGCGCTATCCGCGCGCCCTGGCGCTGGCGCCCTACACGGCGTTGCTGGCGATTATCGCCGCCGTCGGCGTTGCCGGATTCGCCATCCTGACCGTTGGCGCCTGGGGGCTGGCGCGCAGCCTCACCAAGCCGATCACCGCCCTGAGCCTGGCCGCTCAGCGGCTGCAGGGCGGGCAGGACGTGACGGTGGAAAAGGGTGGCGACGACGAGGTTGGCCGCCTGGCCGAAAGCTTCAACACCATGGCCGGCGAGATCCGGGCGCGCGAGCGGCGGATTACGCATCTGGCGCTGCATGATGCGGAAACCGATCTGCCCAACCGGCTGGCCCTGGAACAGAAGATCACCGCCCTGCAAAAGGCCGGCGGCCTGACATTTGTGGTCAGCTGCGGCGTCGACCGCTTCGCCGAGGTGCGCGGCGCCATAGGCTACGCCCTGACCGGCCGGGTGGTCGGCGAGCTGGGCAAGCGGCTGGCAAGCGCCGGCCTGTGCGCGGCGGTGGGCAGGCTTTCCAGCGACCGGGTCGGAGCGGTGTTCAACGCTGACAATATCGCCGCGGCCCAGAGCCTGGCGGGCCGGATCGTCACGGCGCTGGAGCGGCCCCTGAATATCGACCGGGCGACCATCGACATCAATCTGACCGTAGGGCTTGCCGCCCTGCCGCTGCACGGCAAGGTCGCCGGGGCGGTGGTCGACCGGGCCAGCATCGCCCTGGACCAGGCGCGGCGCAAACGGGTCAAGGTCGCCCTGTTCTACGAGGCGCTGTATGGCGAGCCGGCCGAGAATCTGTCGCTTATCAGCGAAATGCAGGACGCCATGGCCAAGGGCGGGGTGACCGTCCACTACCAGCCCAAGCTCGATCTGCGCACAGGCACTGTGACCAGCGCCGAGGCCCTGGTGCGCTGGACCCACGCCAAGCGCGGGCCGTTGTCGCCGGAGCTGTTCGTCGGCATGGCCGAAGAGACCGGCCATATCCGCCACCTGACCAATTTCGTGCTCGACCGGGCGATGGACGACCAGGCGATGCTGGCCGAGGCCGGCCACGACCTGACGATCTCGGTCAATATGTCGGGGCGCCTGCTGGGCGACGAGGCCTATGGCCGCAGTCTCTTGAAACAGATCGAACGCCGCAAGGGACCGCTATGCCTGGAGATCACCGAGACGGCGGTCATCGAGAACGAGGCCGCGGCTTTCAAGCTGCTGGACGCCCTGCGCGAGGACGGAGTGGAGATTTCCATTGATGACTATGGCTCGGGCCTGTCTTCGCTGGCCTACCTGAAGATCATTCGCGCCCACGAGTTGAAGATCGACCGGGCGTTCATTTCCGACATGGCCCGCAGCGACCGTGACGCACTGCTGGTGCGCTCCACCATCGACCTGGCCCATGGACTGGGCATGCGGGTGACCGCCGAGGGGGTCGAGGACGATACGGTTCTGTCGCTTCTGACGGTCATGGGCTGCGATCAGGCGCAGGGATTCGGCATCGCCCGGCCGATGCCGGTCAACGATCTCTTGAGATTTGTGGCGGATAAAGACGGCGGCCGTCCTGATGCGGTTAAGGATAATACCGGTGCTGAGAGCAATATGTCTGGCGAGCGCCTTGACGCTGGGGCTGACAGCCCCCGCCTTCGCTCAGCTTGACCTGTTCTCGGCGGACACCATTTCAGGGCGACTGGACTTAAGAGCCGGCGCCGCGAACGGCGAGACCTCCTGGGTCGACGGCGGTTTCGGCAAGAGCCGCTTCGGGGGCAGTCCTTCCGGCGGCTGGGAGGCGCAAGGCAAGATCGCCGACGCTATCCTGCAATGGAAACCGAATTTTTCATGGGGGCTGAGCGGCGTCGTGGACGCTGAATACCAGTCGGACCAGAAGAACCCGCTGGGCTTCACCGAGGCCTACCTGCAGTACAAGCCGCTGCTGGCCGGCGGGACCCACGTCTCGGCGCGGGCTGGTATGTTCTTTCCGCCAATTTCCATGGAGCACGACGGTCCGGCCTGGACCACGACACGCACCATCACCCCCTCGGCGATCAACAGCTGGGTCAGCGAAGAGGTAAAGGGAACCGGCCTGGAAGGAACCGTGCGCCACAGCTTCGCAGGCCAGGAACTGGGCCTGACCGCCGGCGCCTTTGAATCTAACGACACCTCGGGGACCTTGCTGGGCTTTCGCGGCTGGTCTCTGAGCGATGAGCGCGACATCGCCCGCGGCCGCTTTGCCCTTCCGCCGCTGGGTGCGTTCGATGCGATGATCCAGCCGCCGTTCACCACGCCCTCGCTCGAGCTCGATCACCGTCTCGGCTACTATGTCCGCGCCGACTGGCGCCCGCCGGCGCCGTTCAGCCTGAACGCCATCCACTATGACAACCAGGGCGACCAGATCAGCGTCAACCACCAGGGACAATGGTCATGGCGCACCCAGTTCAATAACGTCGGCGCGGCCTGGAAGCCGGCCGACAACACCGAGGTTCTGGCTCAGGCGATGCAAGGCCGCACGCGCATGGGCTACAAGGACCCCACCGACGGGATCTGGGTCTATCAGGATTTCAGCGCCGCCTATGTGCTGGTCAGCCAGACCTTCGGCCGTCAAGCGATCACCGGCCGGCTTGACGCGTTTTCGACCAATGACGAGGCGGACGATGAGTACGGCCACAACAGCGAGAACGGCTGGGCCATGACCGCGGCGTGGAAACGGGTCTTCTCGCCAAGCGCGCAGGTGCTGCTCGAGGTGGTGCGCACCGACAGCACGAGGGCGGCCCGCCTCCTGGCCGGCGATCCGCCGCACCAGATCCAGACCGTGATCCAGGCCTCGACGCGACTGTCGTTCTAGGACGGACCTTCTCAATTCCGTCGCACGGAAGGACTACCGGCGGCGCCGGCAGGTCGGTCATCTGCAACCTCCTGGAATACGGCGGCCCAAATTGCGCCCTGAAAAGTGGCCATCAAGGTCGAAATCGCGCAAAGAGTCGAAACCCGTTAGACGGGAATGCGCACTATCGTCCAACTTAAAAAAGAAAACTGCGCCCGGCGGTTGCCAGACTGTCGACGCGCAGCGTAGACGATTGTCGGGGCTGCCTGTTCGTGGGGACTCGGCGAGCTAAAGATGTTGATTGACGTTTTGACTGTACGCGCCCCCTTCGCGGTGCGGCGCGAGGCGTATCAGTGACCAGCCGGGTAAGCCTGGCCCAGGCGCTCAATTACGCCCAGGCGGCCTACGAACAGCGCGCCTATGTCGAGGCCGAAGGGATCTGCCTGCAGGTCCTGGCCGTGATCGAGGACAATTTCGACGCCCTCCATCTGTTGGCCGTCATCCACGCCGCGCAGGGAAGATCCGAGGCGGCTCTGGCGGGCTATGAGCGATCGCTGGCGCTTTCACCGGACCACGCCCAGGCGTTGAGCAACCGCAGCGTCGTGCTGCACCGGCTGGGCCGCTATGACGAAGCCCTGGCCAGCTGTGACCGCGCGCTGCAAAGCCAGCCCGACTACCGGGACGCGCTGAACAATCGCGGCGCGGCGCTTGAGGCCTTGCGCCGCCCCATTGAGGCGCTTCAGTCCTATGACCGTGCGCTGGCCCTGCATCCTGACCATGCGGACGCCCAGAACAACCGCGGCAATGTCCTGCAGACGCTCCGGCGCTATGGCGAGGCGGTGCAATGCTATGACCGGGCCCTGGCGGTGCGTGGCAATTTCCCCCAGGCCCTGTGCAGCCGCGGCGACGCCCTGCGGGCGCTGAACCGGTTTGATGAGGCGCTGGACAGCTACGCCCGGGCGATCGCCCTGCAGCCGGATCACGCCGACAGCCACTATAACCGCGCCCTGACCCTGCAGTCGCTGAAACGGTTCGACGAGGCGTTGCAGGATTTTGACGCTGCGCTGTCCGCGCGACTGGACCACCCCTACGCGCTGAACGGGGTCGCCGAATGCGTCATGCGTCTGTGCGACTGGGGCCGCCGGGACGAGACCGCCGCCTGCCTGGCCGAGGACGTCGAACACGCAGCTTCGGTGGTCTTTCCCTTTCCGCTGGCCAACTATTCCAGCGATCCGGTCCTGCTGCGCCGAGCCGCCGAGCATTTCGTGGCCGACGGCACGCCGCTCGTCCCGCCGGCGACGACCCACGATCCCGCCCGCCGGACGGACAGGCGGCTGCGCATCGCCTATGTGTCTGGCGACTTCCGCAATCACCCCATGAGCCATCTGATCGCTGAGCTGTTCGAACTGCACGACCGCAAACGGGTCGAGGTTCTGGTGGTCTCGTTCGGACCGGACGACAAAAGCCCGGCCCGGGCCCGCATCGCCGCGGCGGCGGACGCCTTCCACGATGTCCAGGACAGGAGCGCCGAGGAGATCGCCGCCCTGCTGACGGATCTGCAGGTCGATGTGGCGGTGGACCTGATGGGCTATACCCAGGACGCGCGGCCGGCCATCTTCTGCACCCGGCCGGCCCCGGTGCAGATCAGCTATCTCGGATTTGCGACCACGACCGGTGCGCCGTGGATGGACTATGTCATCGCCGATCCGGTTGTTCTGCCGTTCGAGGACCAGGCCTTCTTCACCGAACAGATCGTCCATCTGCCCGACACATACTGGGTCAATGACCGGCGGCTGAGGATCGCGGAACGGGCGCCGGGCCGCACCGACGCGGGTCTCCCGCCGAATGGATTTGTGTTCTGCTGCTTCAACAACGCCGCCAAGATCACCCCCGCCGTCTTCGACATCTGGATGCGGCTGCTGGCCCAGGTTCCCGGCAGCGTGCTGTGGCTGTTTTCGGAGAGCCAGACCGCTGAAGCCAATCTTCGCAAGGAGGCCCAGACGCGCGGGATTGATCCCGGACGGCTGGTGTTCGCCGCCCCGGCGGCGCGGGATGAGCATCTGGCGCGGCATAGGCTGGCCGATCTGTTTCTCGACACCCTGCCCTACTGCGCTCACACCACAGCCAGCGACGCCCTGTGGGCCGGGCTGCCGCTGTTGACCTGCAAGGGAACGACCTTTGCCGGCCGGGTGGCCGCCAGCCTGTTGAGCGCGGCGGGCCTGCCGGAGCTGATAACGACGAACCCGGCCGACTATGAGGCCACGGCGCTGCGGCTGGCGCGCGATCCGGCGGCCCTGGCTGAGCTGCGCCGGCGGCTGGAGGACGGCCGCGATTCCTGCGCCCTGTTCGACACGCCGCGTTTCGCCCGCCACATGGAGTCGGCTTATGAGACCAGGAGCGCGCGCTGGCGCAGCGGCCAGGCGCCCCAGGCCTTTGCGGTCGAGGCGAATATGGAAGGCGGGCCGAGCGTCTACAACAGCGAGCAGCCTCTGGAGCCCGGGGTTGCCACCAGACCCGGCGAAGACGAAAAGACCCTGGCCGGGTCCCGCAAGGGGCCGTGGCCCAAATGGCTGGCATCGCGGACGGGCGCAGAAATCAATGGTGACTGACGGCTTCGGCGCGGGCGGATGAACAGCCGGGTTTCCCTGCCCCAGGCGCTGGGCATCGCCATCTCGGCCTATGAAGCCCGCCAGTACGCCGAGGCCGAGGGAATCTGCCAGCAGATCGTCTCGTTCAAGCCCGATTATTTTGACGCAGCCCACCTGCTGGCCGTGGTGCGCGTGGCCCAGGGCAAGAGCGAACAGGCGCTGGCCAGCTATGACCAGGCGTTGAAAATCCAGCCTGATCACGCCCAGGCCCTGAGCAACCGGGCGGTCACCCTGCACGCCCTCTCGCGCTATGGCGAGGCGCTGGCCGACTGCGACCGGGCGCTGAAGGTCCAGCCGAACTATCCCGACGCCCTGAACAACCGCGCCGCGGCCCTGCAGGCGTTGAATCGCCCGGCCGAGGGCCTGACCAGCGTGGATGCAGCCCTGGCTCTGCAGCCCGCCCATGCCGACGCCTGGTGTAGCCGCGGCAATATCCTGCAGGACCTGCGGCGCTACGACGAGGCCTTGGCCAGCTACGACCGAGCCGTGACCTTGCGGCCGGGCTTCGCCCAGGCGCTGAGCAATCGTGGCAACGCCCTGCATGCCCTGAAACGCCATGCCGAGGCCCTGACCAGCTATGACCGCGCCCTGGCCCTTTGGCCCAGCCACGCCGACACCCATTTCAACCACGGTGTCACCCTGCAGGCCCTGCGCCGATACGATGCAGCTCTTGCCAGCTTTGACTCCGCCCTGGCCGCCCAGCCGACTCACCCCTATGCGCTGAACGGCGTGGCCGACTGCGTGCTGCGCCTGTGCGACTGGAGCCGCCGGGACACCATCGGCCAAAGACTGATCGCTCAGGTCGGCAGGCCGGGCGCCGTGGTGTTTCCGTTTCCGCTGGTCGGCTACAGCGCCGATCCGGCTCTGCTGCGCCGTAGCGCCGAGGGCTTTTTGCGCGACAAGATTCCGCAACCGCCTTCGCCCATGTGGACCGGCCAGGCCTATGGCCACGACAAGATCCGCCTTGCCTATCTGTCGGCGGACTTCCGCAACCATCCGATCGGCTATCTGACGCCCGAGCTGTTCGAAGGCCACGACCGCTCGCGCTTCGAGGTGATCGGCGTCTCGTTCGGCGAGGACGACGCCAGCGACCCGCGCCGCCGGATCGCCGCCGCCTTCGATGAGTTCCATGACGTGCGGGGTCGGAGCGATCCCGAGATCGCGCGGCTGCTGGCCGAGCGCCAGGTCGATATCGCCATCGACCTGATGGGCTACACCGACGACTCGCGCACCGCCATCCTGGCGCACCGGCCGGCCCCGGTGCAGGTCAGCTGGCTGGGATTTCCGGCCACCATGGGCGCGCCGTTCATCGACTACATCCTCGCCGATCCGGTGGTCCTGCCGTTCGAGGATCAGCCGTATTTTTCGGAAAAGATCGTCCAGTTGCCGGACTGCTATCTGGTCAATGACAGCACGCGGCAGATCGCCGAGCCGGCGCCGACCCGCGCCCAAGCCGGCCTGCCGGACGAGGGCTTTGTCTTCTGCGCCTTCAACGCCGCCTGGAAGATCACGCCAGAGGTCTTCGCTGTGTGGATGCGGCTGCTGCAGCAGGTGGGCGGCAGCGTGCTGTGGCTGCGCGACGATGGCGCGGCGGGGGCCAATCTGCGCGCTGCCGCAAAGCGCGCCGGCGTCGATCAGGCCCGGCTGGTGTTCGCC
>CAZJBC010000127.1:0-718 GCA_964543805.1 uncultured Brevundimonas sp. | reverse complement strand
TTCCGGGAAAACCTGCAGCGCGAGGCGGAGCGCCAGGGCGTGGCGCGCGAGCGGCTCATCTTCGCCCCCTTCGTGCCCATCGAACAGCATCTGGCGCGGCTGAAGCTGGCCGACCTGTTCCTCGACACCCTGCCCTACAACGCCCACACCACCGCCAGCGAGGCCCTGTGGGCCGGACTGCCGGTGCTGACCTGCGAGGGCGCCACCTTCCCTGGCCGGGTGGCGGCAAGCCTGCTGACGGCGGTGGGGTTGCCGGAGCTGATCACCGAAAGCCTGGCCGACTATGAAGCCCTGGCCCTGACGCTGGCCCGCGAGCCGCAGGCGCTGTCGGGGCTGCGGGAGCGCCTGGCGAAGAACCGCCAATCCTATCCGGCGTTCGACACCGCCCGCTTCACCCGCAGCATCGAAGCCGCCTACGAGGCCATGTTGGAGCGCCGCAACGCCGGACGGGCGCCCGAGGCCTTCGCCGTTCAGGCGGGGACGGACGCCCCGGTCTGAACCCCGAGCGCGACCCGCCGGTAGATCAGCGCCTCGGCGATGTGGATGCGGCGCACGGAGGCGGCGCCCTCCAGATCGGCTATGGTGCGGGCCAGGCGGATGGTGCGGGTCCAGCCGCGGGCGGTGACATTGCCGGCCTCAGCGGCGCGGGCCAGCAGGGCGCGGGCCGGATCGTCGAGGGCCGCGGCCTTGTCCAGAAAGCCGCCGTCGGCGCGGGCGT
>CAZJBC010000126.1:3955-8363 GCA_964543805.1 uncultured Brevundimonas sp. | reverse complement strand
CAGATGGACAACTTTCGCAAGGTAATGGCCGTCAACCTCGACAGCGTGATGGCCTGCGCCCTGAAGTTCCATCCCATGCTCAAGGCGGCCAGGGGCAATCTGATCACCATCTCGTCCACCTCGGCCTATCATGCGACGCGCGGCAATCCCGCCTATGCCGCCTCCAAGGCCGCCGAGGTCGGCCTGACGCGCACTCTGGGCGAGGCCTGGGCTCGCGATCAGATACGGGTCAACGGCGTCGCGCCCGGCTATGTCGAGACCAAGCTGACGCAAGTGACCATGGCCGATCCGCTCCGGCGGGAGGCGGCGCTCAAGTCGATCCCTCTGCGCCGGTTCGGCTCGCCGGCGGACATGGCGGGCGCGGCCCTGTTTCTGGCCTCGCCCCTGGCGGCCTATATCTGCGGGCAGACGCTGATTGTGGATGGCGGGCTTACGCTGTGAGCGGGCCGCGGGGACAGGATCAGTAGACTTCCGTTTCGTCCTGGCCCGGCACGCGGCCCTCGGCTTCGCGCAGGGCCCACATCAGGCCGATGACTGCGCCCTTGACCCTGGGCAGGATCAGCAGGGCGATGATCACCACGGCAGGCACCAGGACCGCCGCCACCCAGACCGGCGGCAGCTTGAACAGGAACGGGAACAGCACCAGGGGGGCTACGAACAGGTGGCCCATGATCAGGATGGTGAAATAGGCCGGGCCGTCGGCGGCGGGGTACTGGGCGTTGTCGTGGCCGCAGACCGGACAGGTCTCTTCAACCTTCAGATATTTGCGGAACAGGCGGCCCTTTCCACACTGTGGACAGCGGAAACGGGAGCCGCGCATCATGGCGCCGGCGACATGGGCAAAGGACATGGCTGTAATGTAGGCCCCGCCGGCCTGCGCCGCAATCGGGCGTAACCGCGCAGCAAGCTTTGCAGGCGTAAAAGGCGCCATGCTCAAGCCCGCCCTGATCGCCCTGGCCCTGCTGATGTCGGCGCCCGCCTTCGCCAAGGAGCCCGAGAAGCGCGGCAGCACCGCCACCTACATCGAGCTGCAAACCTTGTCGGCCACCTCCATCCGCCCCAACCAGAGCCGCGGCGTGGTGACCGTCGACAATGGCCTGGATGTGCCCGATCCGGCCTTGCGCGCCTATGCGGTCAGCGCCCAGCCGCGGCTGCAGGCGGCCTACAACCAGTTCCTGTCGACCTATATGTCAGGTCTGGCGCCTGGCGCGCCGCCCAACGCCGACTATCTGGTCAGCCAGTTCCAGCGCCTGACCGATCAGGTGCTGGGCAAGCCCGGCGCCCGCTTCCTGGTCGGCTCGATCATTGTGAACTAGTGCGCGGACGCCTCTCCCGCGTCGTCATCCTGGGCCTTGTGCCCAGGATCCATCTATCCGCCACCCAGCTGAAGGGGTGATCGCGACGGTGTCGCGATCAAGTCAAAGCCAGGGACAACCGAGCCGTGGATCCCAGGCACAAGGCCTGGGATGACGATTGAACAGGCTCTAGCGCGCGAAGGTCATCCCGACGGCCTTTTCCAGATCGTCCAGCGCCTGGGTCTCGGTGGTCACCTTGATGGCGTGCATGCCCAGCTGGGCGGCCGGTTTGCAGTTGACCCCCAGGTCGTCGAGGTAAACGCAGGACTGCGGTTTGACGGCCAGCAGATCGCACATCATCAGATAGATCTTGGGATCAGGTTTGCGCACGCCGGCCTTGGAGCTTTCGATGATCGCGTCGAACAGGGGAAAGATCGCCGCCACGGCCGCGGCCTTCTTCGGATCGGCGGCCATGGAGGCGCCTTCGCCGGTGGCCATGTTGTTGGTGATGCAGCCGACCTTGAAACGCGCCTTGCAGGCCTTCAACGCACCCACCATGGCCGGGCGCACATTGCCGGAAATCAGCGGCAGCACATCGGCGCCGCGGACCGGATGGCCGATCGCGGTGGATTCGGCCAGGAACATCGCATCGAACCCGGCGGCGTCGATTTCGGTGCGCTCGAACCTGGCCCAGGCGTTGTCGTGGAAATTGGTGCGATTGACCGTGCGGATCAGATCGTGGGGCAGACCGCGCATGGCCTCGAACCGGTTGAACGCCTCGAAGGGCGAGGAAGTGAACACCCCGCCGAAATCCCAGATCACTGCTTCCACGGCCGCCATTCGCATCCCCCTTTTGAGCGCTCAAGCCTCTAGGCGCCCGCAGCCTTCGGGGCAAGCCCGATGATCCGTCACGCGCCCTGGTCGGCGCCGCCCTACGATTTCGCCATCGGCTTGCGCACCATCCCTGAGGACGCCTGGCTGGAAGGCGGCGACGCCGAGGCCGGCCGCAAGACCACCCTGCTGGCCGCCGAGCCCCACAATGTCTGGGGCGAGCAGACGGGCTCGCGCGCCGGTCAAGCGGAGGTCCTGGCCCTGGTCGAGGCGGCAACGGGCGGCAAGGGCGATCCGTCGCTTGCGCCCCTGTGGGCGGCCTCGTTGCTGTGCGCCGATGACCTGTGCCTGATGGAACGCGGCCCGGCGGGCTGGGCCCTTACCGCTGTCAGCCTGTGCTCGCCGACCTTCTTCACGGTCGAGCAGTCCCTGGGCAAGAGCCTGGAAGGCCTGCACGCCCCGGTGCCCGGGTTCGAGACGCGGTTTCAGCCGCGGGTGCTGCGCATGTTCGACGCCCTGTCCCCCGGTCCTGTGCTGGAACGCTGCAACTGGACCGTTACGGGATCGGGCGAGGCCTATCTGCCGGCCTCGGCGCCGGTTCGCGCGGGCCTGGCCGCCATTGCGGCGGACGAGGCCGGATCGCGGCTTTTCCTGCGGATCGAACGCCAGACCCTGCGCAAACTGCCCGATACCGGCGGGGTGCTGTTCACCATCCGCGCCTGGCGCAACCCCTTGAACGATCTGAGGAATGAGCCCCAGGCCATGGCCGCCTTCGAAGCCGCCTGGCTGGGGCTGAGCGCCGACTTTCGCGCCTACAAGGGCCTCGCCTCCTACGATGCGCTGGTCGCGGCCTTTCTCGCCCAGCGGTAGAAACCAGCCCTTCTGGCGCGGAAATTGGAGTGTGATGGCGATCTGTCCCGGAGTTGCACATGATCCGCCCCATTCTCCTCACCGCCGCCGCGGCCGCCGCCCTGGCTCTGGCCGCCTGCGATCAGCCATCCGTCCTGGCCAAGGCCCAGACCGGCGAATGCTACAAGGTCACCGGCAAGAGCGGCAGCCTGGCCCAGCCGGTGCTGGCCAAGGTCGCCTGCGCCGATGACGCCGCCGCCACGACGGCTGCCGCTGATGGTCAGGGCGGATCGTCCGCCGTTTGTCCCAAGAGTTGCACGGGCTCGGGCGCCGGCGCCGGCAAGCAGGAAGCCTCCGCTGATGACGAGGCCGAAGGCGCGGACTCGTCGGCCTCGGGCTCACGGTCTTACCTGTCCCATTCGTCGGTGCGCACCAGCAAGGCCTACCGTTCAGGCTGGGGTCGCCGTAGCGTCTCCCGCGAGACCCGTTCTGCGCGCGTCAACGAAGGCCTCGGCATCGATTACGCCCGGGTCTCGGACACCGACAAATCCGGGTCTGGGTCCACCCAAAAGGGCGGCCGCACGACCGTCGTCGAAGAGTCTTCGCAAAGCGGCGGGTTTGACACGACCGGTCGCGAGAGCGTTCGCCGCGGCTACAGCGAACAGGGCTCGACCGCCATTTCCTCGTCCAGTTCCAGCTCGGCGTCCGGATCGTCGTCGTCCGCTTATGGCTACAGCGCCGCGGGCGGCGCGGCCGGCGGTCCCTGCTGCACGGCGGCCTATCCGGTCCGCGGCCCACACTCGCCTTTCGACCGCAATGGCTTCCTGACCTGGCCGGGCAAGCCGGACTACGATCCGCGCAACTAGCGCGCGGTTGTAGCGGACTTGCCGGCCGCTTCTTCGACCAGGGCGGGATGGCCCGTGCCTGCCTGGGCGACCAGGGCCTGACAGTTGGCGTCCTTGGCCAGACCGGCGTCCACGAACGGCAGTACGACGGCGACGGGCGATAGCAGCGCGCCCACGGCGGCGGCCAGTCCGGCCTGGCCCGCGGCCGCGCCAGCCTGGACGCCCAGATGGGGCTCGCGCAACGGCCCGGTCAGGGCCAGCGGTAGCTTCAGGCGGATCAGCTGCACCTTTTTCGGGTGGCCCTGCAGACGCAGGTCCAGCCGCTCGCGTTTCAGATCCACCGTGCCGCCGCCGGTGGCGATCACCGGGCCGGTATCCACCACGATGGTCTGGGCGTTCATGATCCCGTCCGTCACCTTGAAATCAGCCACGGCGCAGTGAAGCGGCGTGCGGTCGGACTTGCGGCGGACGGCCATGCTGGCCTTGAGGAACGTTCGCGCGCGATCCTGAGCTTCCGCGTAGGAGGGCGCGAGTCCGTTGTCGCCGTGGTCGGTAGACCAGTAGAATTCGTCGTGGCGGTCTTTGTCG
>CAZJBC010000126.1:0-3945 GCA_964543805.1 uncultured Brevundimonas sp. | reverse complement strand
CGCCAGAACATTGACGCCCAGCAGGTTGGCGATATTGGCTCGCATCTCGCCGTCGGGGATGACCAGACTGACCTGACCGCTGGCGCTGGAGGCGGCCTGACGCACCGATACGCCCCGCCCCTACAGCCGCACCCGTCCCAACAGGGCGCCGCTGGCCGCGCCCTTGTAGGCGACAGGGATGAACTCATCGATGCGCGCGCCGGACAGGCGTAGGTCGGCTTGAACCAGGGGGACGTCGTTGCGGGCGTCGATGACCAGGGATCCGGCGATCCGGCCGTTGGGCAGATCGAACTGCAGCGGATTGAGGGTTAGCAGGCCGTTCTGCAGCGTCAGCTCCGCCGACCCTGACCGCATGTGCATGCCGGTCGACTGGATGGCGTCGGCGTCGTATTTGACATGGGCGTCCATGGTCCGAAGCCGCTCAGTGTGCAGCGGCGTGTCCGGAAAGATCTCGTTTCGCGCCGCCAGGCTGCGCGCCCGCTGAGCCTGTTCGGGCGAGGCCTTGGGGCCGCTGGTCTGCGCCGCCCCGCCGCCCAGCACGGCCGCCAGATCGCCCAGGTCCAGCTTGCGCGAATGCAAGTCGCCGGTCAGCATCGGCCGCACGCCGCCGATCCGCACGGCGATTGCGCCCTGCAGGTCGCTCGATCCGATGACGCCCGCCAGGCTATCATAGGCATAGACCATGTCCCGCCGGGTGAATCGGCCGGTCAGGTGATAGGGTGGGGAATTGGGCAGGGTCAGGCCGGTCAGTTCGTACAGGTTCGCCAGGTCCTGGCCGCTGATCGCCAGCGATGCATCGATGACGCCGAGATTGAAGGGCTTGGCCAGGGCGCCCTCGGCGTGGGCGGCGGAATCGCCGGCCTTGAGCTTCAGGTCGAAGGGATAGGGCTTGCCGGGATCGACATTCAGCAATGGCCCGCCGGTCAGATCCAGGTCGAAGGGCGCGGCGTTCAGGGTCCCATCGCCGCGCAGTTTGAAGGCCTTTACATTCGAGCCTTCGACCACCTCACTGGAATTGACCGTGCCGGCGAAGTTCAGTTTGCGGATGCCGTCCTTCAGGGTGACCTGGCCTTGGTTTATCTCAAAACGCCGGATCGGCGGCAGGCCGAAGGGCTTGTTGGAGCGCTTGCCGAAGGTCCAGTTGTCCTGACCGTCCGCCTGGCGAACCAGGGAGATGACCGGCCGGTCGATCTGCAGCAGGGGCAGGATCACGTCGCCCTTGAGCAGGGGCAACAGCTTCACCTTCACGGTCAGCTTCGGGATGTTGAAGGTATCGCCGCCGCCGGCCCAGGCGGGATTGCCGACCCGCAGGCCCTCGACCGTGGCGCCCGGTGTCCAGGACAACAGACGGACGCTCAGGTTTCCGTCGATGTGGACAGCGCGGCCCGTGCGGGCCGACAACAGGTTCTCCACCGGGCGTTTCAGCAGATTCCAGTCGAGGAAGCCCAGGAACAGCACCAGGGCGACCAGCACCGCGCCGATCGTCCCGCCCGTCCAGGCGATTCGCTTGCGGGCGCGGGGCGAGGGCCAACTCAGGGCGCCGGTGCGGGCCTTGGCCCAATCGATGCGGCCTTCAAGCCAGTTCATGCGCCGCTCCTGCAACCCCACGAGGAGAAAGAGTCGAGAGCCGCTTTCGTTCCAGCGCGGTTGCCTTAGGGACGCGCCACCGGCAGAACTTCGGCCGCGAGTCCCGCTGATTTGGCCGCCTCGATCAGGGCTGGAGCAGGGGGTCCGGCGGTGATGACCGCAAGCCGGCCGCCGGCCAGGGCTCGCGCCAGGATCTCGCCCGCCGACAGCGCCAGCCGGGGAGCGTCGCGGCGGATGCGCGAGCGCACGCCCGCATCGACGCCGTCTTCGACCACGGCCGCGTCGGCCTCGGCCAAGGCCCGCACCGCGCGCAGGGAAAGCAGCTCCACCGGCCCGCGGCCGTCCAGCAGCCACAGCGCGCCGGGCCGCGCGCCGCCGGACGAAGCCAGAGCGGCTTCCAGCAATGTCTTGGCGCCGGCCATGTCGCCTTCCATCGCCGCGGCGGCCGCCGGACCCGCGATCTGGTCGCGCAGAAAGGCGCGCCGGTCGGCCAGGTCGGGGAAGGCCTCGCGCACGACATCGCGCATCTGATGCAGCAGGGCGGCGACACGGCCGGAGCCTTCGGGGATCTGGTTCTCGATCTCGCCGCGCAATATGGTCGCCAGCATGGGCGAGGCGCCGCCGGTGCTGACCGCCGCCACGACGGAGCCCCGGTCGATCACCGCCGGCGTCGAAAAGTCCGACAGGGCCGGGCGGTCGGCGACATTGACCGGAACGCCCACCTGGCGCGCTGCAAACGCGGCCTGGGCGCAGAAGGCCTCGTCGTCCGAGCCGACGAACGCCAGGACCGCGCCTTCATAGGCCAGGGAATTGAAGGCCGCCGCGCCTTCCAGGCGCACGATCTGAGCGGGCGAGCCTTCGAACAGTCGCACCTTGGCCTGCGCCGCCTCGCCGGTTCCGGCGATGACGACCTTGCGGCCCTGAAGCACATAATAGGCGGGAAAGGCGTCCATGATCCGGCGAGATTACACCGTTGCCGCCGACGCCTCGCCCCCTTTCTCCAGGGGCGGGAGGGCAGGGCGAGGAAGCGCTGCGCCTACTTCAGGGTCTTGAGCACGCCGATGATCTGGGCCCGCTGGGCCGGGTCGGCCAGGCTTGCCTTCATCTTGGCGCCGGGCGCGAAGGCCATGGGCCCGGCCAGGAAGGTGTTCAGATTGGCTTCGGTCCACACGCCGGTCCTGGCTTTCAGGCCGTTCGAATAGTTGTAGCCGCGGGCGCCCGCTATGGCGCGGCCGAAGACGCCCTTCAACGGCGGGCCCTTGATGGCCGCCGGCGCGTTCTCGGCATGACAGGTCATGCACTTTTTCTGAAACAGGTCCGCCGCCGCGGTGTTCTGGGCGTTGGCGGGCGCGGCGGCCAGCACAAACAGGCAAGGCGCAAGCGCTGCGCCCACGAGGATGGCGGAAACGGTCTTGAGGCGGGATGTCATGTCACATAGTCTCGGTTGAAATGAACGGGACGGCCTCCACGCCCCGCACGTGTGGTCGCCAGCCGCCCCGCCCCCTACGATGACGGAAGAATCGGCGGAGCGGTCAGCGATTGGTCTACTGCTTCTTCAGGATCTCGATGGCTTGGGCGCGCAGGGCCGGATCAGCGATGCTGGCCTTCATCTTGGTGCCTGGCGCAAAGTCGCTGGGCTTGGTCAGGAAGGCGTCCAGGTTGGCCTGGGTCCACTTGCCCGACTTGGCCTTCAGGCCAGCCGAATATTCAAAGCCCTTTTGCGAGGCGATGGTGCGGCCGAACACGCCCTTGAGCGACGGGCCCTTGACGGTCGCCGGCGCGGTGTCGCCATGGCAGCTCAGGCACTTCTTCTGGAAGTCAAAGCCGTCCTGGGCGCTGGCGGCGCCTTGCGACAGCAGCAGGAATGTGGGGACGAGGGCGGCGCCCAGAACGGTTGCGGCGATAAGATTACGGCGGGAGTTCATCAAGGATCTTCCTCAACTGGATTTGGGTGGCGGGCTCTTATCCCAGACTTGTGACGGCGTCGTGCATTTTTTGTTTGTCGCCCGCTGTGCTAGAACGCTATCAAAGACCGATACAGAGCCCCGGGGAGGGACGAGACACCATGGCGATCACGCTCAAAGTCAACGGCCAGACGAAAACAGTGAACTCAACGCCCGACACCCCGCTGTTATGGGTGCTGCGAGATGAACTGAACATGACTGGCACCAAGTACGGCTGCGGCATTCAGCAGTGCGGGGCCTGCACGGTTCTGGTTGATGGCGTCGCGACACGGTCGTGCGGCCTGGACCTGGGCGATGTCGGCAAGAGCGCCATCACCACGATCGAAGGCCTGGGCGGCGACCACAAGGTCCAGAAGGCCTGGATCAGCCACGATGTGCCCCAGTGCGGCTACTG
>CAZJBC010000125.1:0-8369 GCA_964543805.1 uncultured Brevundimonas sp. | reverse complement strand
AGGGATCGGCTTTCGCACAATGCCCGTCAGATAGCGGGTGATAAGGGCCGATGGAAAGACCCCGGCCGACTTTCTAGTGCGTCCAGGGTTGCCGCCGCCCAAACGCGAAGTTGTCGGCATAGGCCTTGATGATCTTCTTCGGCGCTGGATTGTCGGTGACTTCAAAGGCGATGGCGTGCCGGGTGGCGAAGTCGATCGCCTCTTCGCGCGTGGCGAAACGCATCCTGATCTGACCGTCGGTGTCCGCCGTGGTGGTCCAACCGATCAGAGGGTCAGGCCTGCGCGCCGACGAGGGTTCGAACTGCAGCATCCACACCTGGGTCGAGGCCTTGCCGGATTGCATGGCGGATTTGGCGGGACGAAAAATGCGGGCAAGCACGGCGGCGACTTCCACAAAAAGAGCGGCGAACAGACTCGCTACATATAGCCAATCTGACGGAAAGCCTACCGGCCGAATGGCCACCAGCGTCGCTTCCTTGCCGGCGGCCGCGCCTCACGGGTCATTTCGGCATTGTAGGCGTCCACCTTTGCGATCACGCCCGCAGCGCGCTGGCGTTCGGCGGCGATCGTGGCCTCCTGACTAAGCGAAAACGCCATCATCGGCTGGATCATGACCGTCGTGAGACGCGCCCGCTCGGCTGCGCCCGTCTCCAGCGGCGGCCCGATCGGGCCGGGATCGGGCGCCGGCGCGTCAACGGCCGGGGTTCGGTCCGCGCCCGTCAAGCTGAGCGTCAGGACCGGCGCCGGCTGGTGCGCGCACGCCGTCAATACCGCGGCGGTAAGCAGCCACGGCCCCATCGAGATCCGGCGCTTGTTCGATGTCATCCTCAGCCTCCTTGGCGCGGCGAACCGCTTCAGCGGTGTTTCGGGCGCGGGTCTCGCCAATCTCCGCGCTTGTGGCGCTCAAACGCGCCTGTGCTTCAAAAGCGGTCGCCCGCGCCTGGGCCTCGAGCGCCAGCGAACGGGCGCGATTTGCCTGTCCGTGGACAACGAACCCGTAGAGCGCCAGGGCGATCAGCGCAGCGGTGGCCGCCGCCAGCACGGCGTTACCCGCGGTCGGTTGAAATTTGATCATTAGAAACTCCCGGGCCGGACCTGTGGCTTATGGTTCGCGCCGCCAGGCCTTGGTCACCATGGCCCAATCAGCCAGCGAGGCGCCGGCCATGTAAAAGCCCTCGCGGATGATGTTGGCGGCGATCAGCCCCAGGCCGATCCATTTCAGCGCTCCCGCCTCGTTGGTCTTGGCGACCACGGCGCCGATCAGGCCGGCGTACAAGACGCCGCCGGCATAGGTGTACCAACGCCGGTAGCGGAACGACGGCTCGGCCGGCGTATCGTCGGTCAATGGAACAAGGCTTCCAGCCGCCCGCGGATCAGCCACCAGATTGCCGCCATAAACAGAGCGGCGGCCGCAGTGGCGCCGGCTACATACCGGGTTCGTCCGTCATCGCGGGAGAACCGCGTATCAACCCGCGCGCTCAAACGGGCCAGGTCGCCAGCCACACCCGTTCCGACCAGTTGACCATGCTCATCGCGGGCCGCAAAGCCGACGACTCCTGCCAGGCCATCCAGCTTGGTTTCGATACGATCTATCGCAGCGTCGAGTGTGTCCGCCCGAAACGGCGCGTCAGGGACCAGCGGCATCATTGTGGCAAAGGCGTCGCTGCTGAGCCGGTCCAACTCTGTGGAAGGCCGATACGCGTGTCGCTAGACCGGTTCAGCACCGGATTGCCCATCAGGCCGATCGCGGAATTCAGCAGCTGTTGCATCGTGATCGGCCACTGCTGGGCGGCCTGATATTCGGAATAGCCCGTGTCCAGCAGCGCCTGCTGCACCTTTTGCTGCGCATCGCCCACCGACTGGGCCTGGGCGATGTCCTGCAGAAGCTGGTTGCGCTGTTGATCGCTGAAGCCCGCCAGCGCGCTGGCGCCCTGCAAATTCAGCCCCATCGCCGCCTGGCCTGCCTGCTGGTTGGCGAGCTGGGCGTCATAGTTCATCTGGGCCCCGAACTGGGCGGCCTGGTTGGCCGCCGCCGCGTTGCTCTGAACCATCGACTGTTGAATGCCGGCATTGGTCGTACCCGCTTGCAGATAGCCCTGGGCATTGGCCTGGGCGATGCGATTGGCGGCGTCGGCATCGGCCAGATAGGCGGCGTTGGCCGCGCTCTGGTTGGCCAGCGCCCCCTGCTGAGCCAGGTTGGCGTTGAACTCGCCGCGCTGGTTGAGGGCGGCCTGATTGGCCAGGCTCGCGGCGTTGGCAAGCTGGGCGTTGGTCCCGGCCGCCGACAGATCCGTCCTCTGGTTGGCCAGGGCGGCCTGAAGACTGCGCCCCGCGTCCCCCTGGGCGGCCGCCAGGGCCGAGTCATAACCCTGTGAGCGCAACTGGGCGATGCTTTGAGCCATCTGGCGCGCGAAGCTGTCGTTGGTCAGGCCGGCGGTCATCGCCGCGCCCGTGCCGCCGAACGCATGAGCCCGCCGGGCATCGGCGGCGTTCTGTTCCTGCTGGAGACTGCGCTGACGTTCTAGATCGGCCATCGAGGCGTTCACGACGTCCTGGGTGTACGGATTCAGGTAGGCCGATATTTGATCGGCGGTGATCGATCCGCCGCCGCCAACGTCGCGAATGGCGTTGCGATCGACCTGCGCGCCTTGCGCCAGGGACGCCGCTCCGGCGCTGGCCGGCGCAACGCCCTGAAAGTTGGACGTCGTCGAGATCGCTGGCTGGTAGGTCACCGGATCGACCGCCCGCGCCGCGACCGGGGCATAGCCCGCCGCGGCTATCTGAGGCGGCTGATAGTTCGCCGCCCGACCCGCCGCGCCCGCCGCCGACGACAGCAGGCCCGAGCCAACGCCCGAGGTGGAGAAATCCAGCAATCCCTGCTGCGCCTGCTGCTATACGGGATTGAACCCGGCCACGCGCTGGCCCGTGTAGGGTTGATAGGGCGCGTCCGCCATCGACTGCACCCGCGAGACATTGCCTGCCAGGGTGTTCATGATCCCCGGGTTGAGGTGCTGGCTGCTTTTCTGCTTTCCAAAACTCATGTCACAGGTCCTTGCTCATGGCCGTCCAAAGCGGCCGATAGTCGGGTAGGGCTTTCAGCCAGCCGCGCCGGCCGGCGATGATGCTGCGCTGGCAACCCTGGTCGCGGGCCCAGGCCTCGATGACCGGCTGCATCTGGTCGGTAATTTCGCTCAGGTCGCCGCCGGCCAGCCAGAAATGCAGCGCCCGCGCCCTTGGAAAGGTCCAGAACTGGGTGACGATGGCGCTACGCTTGCCCGGCCAGAACTGCGCCTCGCCGCGCCCGATCGCCGCCGCCACGTCCTCCAGCGCGAAAAATCCGCCGTCGCGCGCCAACGCCGCGTCCAGCCAGGGCGCGCACCGCGCCCATTCGGCCTCAAAGCGCGGTGGCTGACAGTGCGCCGGCATCATCCACCTGCACCACCCACTGACCGCCGCCCGGCGCCGTCAGGATCAGCCGTCCGGCCACCAGTGCGATGTCCTGGTCGCGCTTCAGATTATCGCGGTCCGCCCTTCGAAGGGCCTCGCGAAGCCCGGCCTGATCGGCCTGGTTGTACAGGGCCGGCGCCGCCCTCAGGATCATCGCTCGCCGCCCAGCTGGATATCCAGCTTGAAGCGCCCCACCCGCCAGTCCGCCGCTGACCGGCCCGACAGCCGCAGGCGCACATGGCGCGCTGTAAACCGTACGTTCGTCGGATTGGCTGCCTCGTAGGGACCAAACAGGCTCTCCTCGCCGGTCGGCTGAAACCGTCCGTAAAAGCTGGCCTGCACATCACCCAGCGTGGCCTCGTCAGGGATGAGATCCAGGGCCGTGAACACCCGCTCGCCGGGCGTTTCGCCCGCATCGGCGAACTGGACAGGACCGGACTCGATGAAGGGCTGCGCGCCCTCATAGTCAAACCCGGTCTCCTGGCGATAGACATAGCCGGCCGAATCCGCCGCCAGCGGATAGGGAAAGGCCCCCCGATCGGCGCCGCAGGTTCGCGCCAGCGCGCCGCTGGCCCAGTGGTTCTCGCGATAGTTCCAGACCACGTATCGGTCGGGCTCGTCGGCCAGGGCTGAGGGATAGTGCCAGACGATCTCGCCGAACTGCTGGCGATGATAGCCGCTCACCTGTGAGGCTCGCGTCCGGTTCAGACCGGAGAACACCCGGTCCTGGACCTCGCAGGCAATCCCTTCAACCGCGCCGGCATAACTCCAGAAGCCGTCAGTTCCCATCCAGGCCACCAGCGTCGTTCCCGCCGCCACGGCCGCGCCCTGGGAAATCGCGCCGCAACCGGTCCCGACCTGGGCGAAGGAAAACGGGTTGGCCCCGCCGTTATAGGTCGCCATCCAGGCGTCCTGATCAGTCAGCAGCAGGGTTCCGCCGTTGGCGCGGCGGCCGCACATCAAAACTCCGCCCGTCTGCAGCGGAAAACTGCCGGCCTCGGAAGGCAGACCCGGCGTCCAGTTGGTCTCGTCCTCGGCGTCGCACCACTGCACGCACCGCCGGTCGCCGCCGGCGCCCAGCAGCAGGATATGGGCGGTCTCGGTCACCACCAGGGCATGGTTGTTGGTCGGCGCCGCAGCGACCAGGGCTGCGGGCGTGTCGGGATCGAGCGTCCACTTGAAAAGACGTCCGTCGGCGTTGTTGAGCCCGATCAGATTCTCGCCAAAGGTATCGAGGGACCAGACGGTGGCCGGCTGCACCAGGTCCGGATCGCCGGTCGTTTCGCCATAGTCGCCGCCGCCGAAGGTCTCGTCGCCAAAGCCGCCGCCCGTGGCGGCCTCGCCCAGGCCCGGCGCCAGATCGGCCGGGGTGATGTCGAACACATCGCCCGCCCGGTTCAGAATGTAGAGCTTTAGATGCGTTCCCGCAGCGATCCAGCGCGCCGCCGAATTGTCGGTCCAGGTCAGCAGCGCCCGGCACTTGCCGCTCAGGGCGTCCTCGGCGTGCTTGATCCAGCCGCCCCACGGGCGCACCGCGCCGGCAAAGAAGCGCACCAGATTGCCATCGTGCCAGCGCCCGGCGGCCTGATTGACTGTGCCGCTGGCGTAGAAGCCCGGCGGCCAGGAAAGTTCGACCAGCATCCGCCTACCCCACCGATCCAAGAGCGCCGCCATTGCGGCCCAGGCTGTCGGTGACCGACACCGAGATAAGCACCGGGGCCGACACACCCGAGGTAATCAGGGTCGATGACGCGGTCGGCGAGGTCACGCTGGCCCCGTCTCCGGCCACCCACACGATTCCGTAGGGCGCGGTTCCACCCGAGACCTCGACGCTGACATTGGCCGAATAGTCGCCAAAAGATCCTGTCCAGTCCTGCGACGGCGGATCGATCGCCACGCTCAGATCATCGCCACCTTCGCCGCCGGCGGCAAAGAACTGCCTGGCGCCGTCCGAAGCGCCCACCCAGCCTTCGACAACAGGCCGCGCGCCGTCGGCGGTTCCGATCCAGATTTCGCTGGCTTCCTTCGGGCCATCGGCGCCCGTACCCAGATCCAGACCCATCAGGCATACCTCAGATAGATTTCGCCCTCGTCCAGCGCGCCCGGCGCTGCGGTTCCCCAGCTGATCCGGCCGGAATTGGTCGCAGTTCCCGACGCCACCCGCGCAGCCGTCTTGCCCAGGGCCGCATTGACATCGGCCCTGGTAAGCTCGCTCCGGATCGTCGAGGACGACTTGTTTTCAACGCTGCCCAGCCCGATGTCCGAGGCCGCGAACGCCATGGCCGTCTTGATCGCCGCCAGGCTCTGCACCCCGGCGTAACCGCTGATCGAGGTGGGGGTGTAGGTCAGCGCCGTCGTGACATTTCCGGAAGTCAGCTCACCGCGGATCGTCGCCGACGACTTGTTGTCCACCGCGTCCAGCGCCAGCAGCGCCTTTTGCGCGGCCGCGTC
Organism: uncultured Brevundimonas sp.; assembly: GCA_964543805.1. Taxonomy (GTDB): domain Bacteria; phylum Pseudomonadota; class Alphaproteobacteria; order Caulobacterales; family Caulobacteraceae; genus UBA5005. Next base: position 2,471 of record CAZJBC010000125.1, on the reverse strand, counting down.
CGCCGCCCCGATCATGGCGACCCCGGCCGCCGTCAGATTGGTCAGGGCCAGGCTGTTGGTCCCGTTTGCGTAAGGCAGCTTACCGGCCGCCAGGGACAGGCCCGCCAGCTGCGCCAGATTGACGTGCGCCGCCTGGGCGCCCAGGCCCGTGCGCGCCCCAGCCGCGTCGCTGGCGCCGGTGCCGCCGTTGGCCACGGAAAGCACAGTCCCCGACCAAGCGGCGTCATTCACCGTATTCTGCGTCGCCAGCGACCCCAGGCCCAGCGTTCCGCGCATATCGGCCGCGCTGGCGTCATCCAGCAGACCCCGCGCGGCGCTGGTGATTGCGCCCAGCGCCACCGCGCCGGCGCCGGTGCCATAGATATAGCTGCCGCTCACCACCGACAGGCCGCCGATGGCGCCAAGCAGCGCGCTATAGGCCTGCACATCGCTGCCGATGCTCAGGCCCAGGTGTCCGCGGGCCGCAGCCGCGTCAGCCAGGTCCGACAGATTGCTGGCCTTCAGCGCCGCCCCGTCCGCCGCCGTCTTTAGCGCCGCGTCGATGGCGTCCAGATCTGCATTCAGCTTACCGCCCCAGGTATCGGCCGAGGCGCCCGGCTCGGGCTTCACCCAGCCGTAGTTGGTCGTGGTCGTATCAGCCATGCGTCACCGTTCAGGAAAGGATGTTCAAGGTGGTCCAGCGGCCGGGCGCGGCCGCGACCGGAGTCCAGGTCAGCCTGTCCGCCGCGGCCGCCACCCAGATGTCCGGCGCGCCAGCGCGCGGCCTTGCGGTCCAGCCCGCAATCCGCCGGCCCGCGGCCGACAGCTGGCCCTCGGCGTCGGCCGATGCCGCGGCGCTGCGGAAGCAATAACTTCCATGGCCCGTGGCTAGGCCCTGCGCGCTTAATAGGCCGCGGCCCAGGATCATCGCCGCGCCGCCCGCCGTCAGCTCGCCCCGCCCGCCCAGAGCCGCAACCGCCAGCCGCACACGGCCGCCTGATGCGTTCACGGCGCCCAATCCGGCCAGCGCGCCCGCGCCGGATCGCACCTTCACCCCCGCGCCCGCCAGGACGCCATCGCCGGCAAACGCCGTTGCGCCCAGGGTCGTGTAATGTCCAAATGCCGTCAGATCGCCCCGCCCGGCAATCCCGGCCAGGCTGCGAGCGACCAGACTTCCGCCGGCTGTCAGGCCGCCGCCGCCTGCCAACCCGACCCGCCCGCCGGCGATCCGGCTCCCGGCGCCGTCGAGAGCGCCGCCCCCGGCCAACGCCGCCCCGCCGATCAGCACCCGCCCCCCAACTGCGGACACAACGCCGGCCCCGGCCAGTCCGGTCGACCCGCGCGCGACGGCGTGAGGTGTGGCGGCGAGTGAACCGGCGGCGGAGAGGTTCGAAGAACCCGAAGCGACAAGATGGCCCGGCGCCGACAAACTTCCGAGCGCAGTGAGCGCCGCAAGATTGGGCGTCACGCCGCTCTTCAAATCGCCAAAGGCTGAGGCCCCGAGGGCGCCGAAGCCAAACATGGACGCCTCCGCGCTTTCTGATTAGGAATTTCGAATGCGCGACTTATTGAACTTGGACCGCCTGACCGAGGTGGTGGATATCGGAGCCAATCCGATCGACGGTGATCCGCCCAACAGGGTGATCCAGCAACAGAAACTAGCCGTCATCTAACTGGTCCGTTGGGGTCAAAGCCGCTGCAGTAAAGTTCTCGGAACAAATTGAGCGGCGGTCATGAGCGCGCTTACCAGCAGGGAATGTAGCGGGTGACTCCGCCGTCGCTGATAGCGATCCACTTGGTCGGATTGCCGACTGCGGGCGCATTGGTGAGGGTGCCGGTCGATGACCCTGAGCCGTCGGTGAGGCTGGCGGCGGTACTAAATAGGGGTGTGCCCCCTTTCAGAGTCAGCGGGCCATAGATCTTAGTTGTTTCGGTAGAACGGCCGAGGGCAATTTCGTTGTTCGCGCCCGCCTGAGCGCCGATGCCAAGCGCCGTAGAATCTGCAAAGCTGGCATTGGCGGTGTAACCGATTGCTGTAGCATTGGCTGCATTGGCCTTGGCGCTAACGCCTACCGCGGTCGCTTCTGCACCGTTTGCAAAGGATAATGAGCCGAGCGCGGTCGCTCCGGTCGCGTTGGAGCTTGACCCTAAAGCAGTGGCAGAGGAGCCGTTGGCTCGGCTGCTTTGTCCGAAGGCATGGGAACCAGTCGACAAGCCGCGTGCGTCATAACCGATGGCGATGCAGCCATCGGCCGCGGCATTAGCGGTATACCCGAGCGCAGTAGCGGTGTTGGCTAACGCGCGTGATGCCCCGCCAATCGCGATCGAGACATTTCCATTGCTGATCGTGCCTTCGCCAATAGCGATGGTTTCATTTCCCGTTGCATTGGCGGATAGGCCAATCGCCACCCCCTGGGATCCATTTTGAATTGAACCCTTGCCGATCGCGACCGCGCCAGTGCCCGTCGCATTCGCCGCAGATCCGAGCGCCA
>CAZJBC010000124.1:0-8386 GCA_964543805.1 uncultured Brevundimonas sp. | reverse complement strand
AGACGTCGCCGCCGGCGCAGGGGCCCATGATCACGCTGATCTGCGGGATGACGCCCGAGGACAGTACGTTTTCCATGAAGATGTCGGCATAGCCGGCAAGCGAGTCGACGCCTTCCTGAATGCGCGCGCCGCCGGCGTCGAAGATGCCGATCACCGGCGCGCCGACCCGCGCCGCCGCACGCTGAACCTTGACGATCTTCTGGGCGTGGGTCATCGACAGCGACCCGCCCAGCACAGTGAAGTCCTTGGAAAACACATAGACGACGCGGCCGTTGATCGTGCCCCACCCCGTGACGACGCCATCGCCGGGAATGGCCTGATCTTCATTCATAAAGTCGTTGGGCCGGGGCATGACGAACATGTCGAATTCTTCAAACGAGCCTTCATCCAGCAGCAGGGCGATCCGCTCGCGGGCCGACAGCTTGCCCTTGGCGTGCTGCGAGGCGATGCGTTTTTCACCGCCGCCTTCGCGCGCGCGCTGACGACGGATTTCAAGCTCTTCGAGAATGTGCTGCACGGTCCAGCGCCCCCTGTTGTACTGCGCGCAGCGTTAGGACGGCGACGATCAGATGACAAGCAGGGAAGGCCCCGTCAGGCCAGGGCTTTCAGCCATGCCTCCAGGACGAGCGCCTCGCCCCGCAGCTGCTCTGTGCGTTCAGCCGCCTCGGCGTCCTCGCCCCACTGCTCCTCCTGCCAGGCCTCGTCCAGCCGCGACAGCACGAAAGCCTCCTCCCCGCTCAGGCGCCCGCGCACCAGGGCCAGGGCCAGGACGGACGAGCCGAACAGGGCGCCGGCGTAGGCCAGGGCGGCCAGACGGAAATCGTCCAGATCCAGGGCCAGGGCCTCGATCCGAAGCAGTGTATGCGGCGGCTGAGCCACGGCGTTGATGCCCTTGGTCCGCTCAAAGGGCGAGCCCAGTTCCGCCTCGGCCCAGTCCAGCACTGGTCCCCACTGGGCCATCTGCCGGTCAACGAGCGCCTGGGGCTCGTCGGCGAAATAGCAGAGCAGGTCCGACCCGGCGTACCGCGCCACCTCCTGGGCGACCGCAGCTCGCGAGGCGGCGATGCGGTCGATGGCGGTATAGGCGTGGCGGGTGGCCGGCATGGCTGCGAACTGAATGTGTTCCGCCTGCGAGGCCCATTCATCGACGATCATCCGCGCCGCAGCCTCGGTCGGGACCAGCAGCGACGCCTTGCCGGGCGTCTTGAGGGGCCGATCATCCAGTTTGACGCCGAATCCGCCCTCGCCCGGCGCGATAGATGCGGTCTTGTAGAACCGCCGGATCCTTTGCAGGGCGTCATTCGATGAGCTTGGCCGGGCCATTTGAGCAGTCTTCTGAATTATTTGCGACGGAATGCCGCCGTAAATGCGTGCTATATAGGCGTAGTTCACCGCGCAATGGAGGCTTACCCGTGGCGCTACCGGATAAAGACACCATGGCGGCCATCGCCGTCACCCGTTTCGGGCTCGGCGCCCGCCCTGGCGAGCTGGAAGCGGCCAGCAGCAACCCGAAAGCCTGGCTGAAGAACCAGCTAACCCTCGGTCAGGCCGACCAGCCTGTGGGCGATCTCCCAGACTCAGCCACGCGCTTTGTCTCCTACCGGCAGGCTCAGCAGGAGCGCCAGGCGCTATTGCGCGCCAATCCCGCCGCCACAGCCCAGGCTTCGGCCCAGGCAGCTGCCGCTGGCGACAAGACCAGCAAGACCGACGTTGCAGCGCGGGTGCTGTCCCAGACCACCGGCGTGCCCATGGCCGCCGCCAAGGCCCAGGTCGCCGTCGCCGATGCGACTGGCCTACAGGACGAGTTCCTGGCCCGCGCCGAGCTGGGCGCCAATGTCGCCGCTCCGTTCCGTGAGCGCTGGGTGCTGTTCTGGGCCAACCACTTCACCGTCTCGGCCACCAAGGGCCAGGCTCGTCCGCTGGTCGGCCCGTTCGAGCGCGAGGTCATCCGCCCCAACGCCTTCGGCAAGTTCGAAAACATGGCGCTGATGTCGTCCAGCCACCCGGGCATGCTGTTCTATCTTGACCAGGCCCAGTCGGTCGGTCCCGACAGCATGCGCGCCCAGCAGGCCGAGCGCGCCCGCAAGCGCAATCCCAACGCCGGCAAGCAGGGTCTCAACGAGAACCTGGCCCGCGAGATCATGGAACTGCACACGGTCGGCGTCGACGCCGGCTACAAACAGGCCGACGTCACCGAGTTCGCCCGCGCCATGACCGGCTGGAGCGTCGGCGGCCAGGCCGACATCGACCGTGACGGCAAGTTCATCTACCGGCCCGCCACCCACGAGCCGGGCGACCGCACCATCATGGGCCGCCACTATGGCGACACCGGCGGAACCCAGGCGATGAACATCATCAAGGACCTGGCCGCCCATCCGGCCACCGCCCGCCACATCGCCCGCAAACTGGCCATCCACTTCGTCTCCGACGAGCCCAACCCGGTACTGGTCTCCAAGCTGGAACGCGCCTTTATCGATTCAAAAGGCGATCTGGGCCAGGTCGCCAGCGCCCTGATCGACGCCGATGAGGCCTGGGCTCCCACGGCCTCGAAATTCAAGAACCCCTACGAATTCGTCGTCTCGGCGCACCGGGCCCTGGGCGTCGCGCCGTCGCGTCCGCAGCAGGTGATCAACCCGCTCAATCAACTGGGCCAGCCGCCGTTCCAGGCGCCCTCGCCCAAGGGCTGGGCCGAGGATATCGGCTCCTGGGCCGCGCCTGACGCCCTGATCAAACGCCTGACCTGGGCCCAGAACTTCGCCGCCCAGGTTTCCGGCGGCCCGCGCGAGCCGATGAAGGTCGCCCAGGACGCCCTGGGTCAGCGCCTGACCACCCCCACCGCCACGGCCATCGCCAGCGCCGAAAGCCGCAACGAGGCCCTAACCGTCCTTTTCATGAGTCCGGAGTTCCAACGCCGATGATCCGCTCATTTGACCTGTCCCGCCGAGGCCTGCTTGCCGCCGGCGTCTCCGTGGCCTTCTACGCCGGCGCCGCCCGCGCCGAAGCGGGCGATAACAAGAAGCTGGTGGTCTTCATCCAGCGCGGCGGGGCTGACGGCCTGTCGGTCAGCCCGCCGATCGGCGATTCCAACTACGCCTTCCTGCGGGGCGAGATCGCCATCCCGGTCGCCGATGCGCTGAAGCTCGACAACGACTTCGCCCTACACCCCAAGCTGACGGCGATCCACGCCCTGGCCATGAAGGGCGAGGCCCGCATCGCGCCGGCCGTCGCCATTCCCAACAACCAGCGCTCGCACTTTGAGGCCCAGGACGTGCTCGAAAGCGGCGTGCCCCAGGTCTACGGCTCGACCTCGGGCTGGCTGAACCGCACCCTGGCCGCCATGGCCGGCCGCAAGGTCGAGGGCATGTCGATCGGACCCCAGGCGCCGCTGATCCTGCGCGGTCCCATTCAGGCCGCCTCCTGGTCGCCCGGTCCGGTCAATCGCGGCGATCGCCTGCCGATGATCCTGTCGGACCTCTACCAGCACGATGCGGTGCTATCGCGCGCCTTCGCCTCGGGCCTGGAAACTGAAGCCATGGCCGCGACCGCCACCGCGGCGACCATGACCGGCGCCGGCCCCGCACGTCCCGCCGCCGCGGCGGCCGCCCAGGGCGCCGCCGCCAACGTTCAAGCCAAACAGCTGGGCGGCCAGATCGCCGGCTTTATGGTCCAGCCAAACGGGCCTCAGATCGTCGCTGTCTCCATCGACGGCTGGGACACCCACGCCAACCAGGGCGCCACTGAAGGAACCCTGGCCGGGCGGCTTGCCTATCTCGACGCCGTGGTCGACGGCCTGTCCACTGGCCTGGGCGCGGAGTGGAAGAACACCCTATGCGTCTCGGTCACTGAATTTGGCCGCACCGCCAAGGTCAACGGCACCCGCGGCACCGACCACGGCACCGGCTCGACGGCCCTGGTCATGGGCGGAGCGCTGAAGCGCGGCGGCATCCTGGGCGACTGGCCCGGCCTGGCCAACAACAAACTGTTCGAAGGCCGCGACCTGGCTTCCTCCATGGACGTGCGCAGTCTGTTCAAGGGCGTGCTGGCCGACCACCTGGGCATCGACAAGCGCCAGCTGGACTCCGCCGTCTTCCCCGACAGCGCCGCGATCAAGCCGTTGGCGTCCATCGTCTAGGCCCGTGGGCCGCCTGATCTTCAAGGCTTGCGCGGGGCTGGCGTTTCTGATGGCCGTCATGGCCGCCCTGGTGTTCATTCCGGCGGGCACGATCGACTACTGGCAGGGCTGGACCTTCCTCGCCGTCTATTTCGCGGCATCGGTTGCCATCAGCCTTTATCTGATCGTCAAGGACCGCGCCCTGATGGAGCGGCGGATGAGCGGCGGGCCGACTGCGGAAAAGGAGCCGGCGCAAAGGATCATCATGGGTCTCGCCTCGGCCGGATTCGTCGGCCTGGTCCTGGTTCCGGCGCTGGATCATCGCTTCGGCTGGTCGCAGATACCCGCCGCCGTGGTCCTGGCGGGAGACGGTCTGATGCTCGTGGGCTGGCTCGTGATCTATTTCGTATTCAAGGCAAACAGTTTCGCTGCCGCCACCGTCGAAGTTGCGTCGGACCAGACCGTCGTCTCGACAGGCCCTTACGCCCTGGTGCGCCATCCGATGTACGCCGGCGCCCTGGTCCTGCTGGTCGGGATACCGATCTCTCTTGGATCCTGGTGGGGGCTGCCGATCATTCCAGCTCTGGCGCCCGTGCTGATCTGGCGCCTGCTGGATGAGGAAAGAATGCTGGCCCGCGACCTGCCCGGTTATGCTGACTATCAGCGGAAACAGCGGTGGCGGCTGATCCCCGGGATCTGGTGAAAGCCGTCCCCTTCCCCGCGGACATTGCCGCGAGGAAGAAGCGCTGGGTCGGGCCTAGCGGCCGCTGTTGATAATGATCGAGGCGATCAGTCCCGTGGCCACGGCGGCCAGAATGTACTGGCCGTTGGACTCGCGCCACTCATAGCCCCGGGGCGGCTTGCGCAGCTTGTGCTGGCGGTAGTCGACGACGTTCGCGCTTTGCCAGTCGTTATAGCCGACACGCTCGCCGCGCTTCCATTGGTGTTTGCCGCCATAGTCCTTGCCCCAGCCCGGATGCGGGTTCGCATTAGCGTGATTGTCGGGCGCCCGGCCCCGATCGCCGCCGTTTTGCTGGGCGTTCGCCTGCGAGCCTGCAAGCAGGGCCAAGGCGACAGCCCCGATCAAAAACTGTTTCATCGAATCTATCCTTTGGCGCATGGGGCGCCGAGTCGCGCGATCGAATGTTCAACCGGCTTGCGATTGCAGCGCGCGGACGCGCCATAGGTTCCGGAATATGGCTGCGCAGGCGCTATGCCTTGCGTAGCAAGGGTTAAAGGGCGCCTTGGCGTCCAAACTACGGGACACCCCGGGATCCGGCGGCGACGTCAAAAAGCGGCTAGGGCCGTTTGATCCGGCGCGCGAACGGCTCCGGATTGGCCTCGCTCTCCGAAAAGCCAAAATGGGCGAAACCGGCCTTCATTTCGGGGCTCAGCGGCGCCTCGATGATCAGCGTGCCCGCCGAAGGGTGCGGCAGCTCGATCCGGCGGGCGTGAAGCTGCAGTTTCAGGCGGCCCGACAGGGCGATGCTTTCCGCGTCGGCGTATTTCGGATCGCCCAGAATCGGGTGGCCGATCGCCTTCATGTGGGCGCGCAGCTGGTGGGTGCGTCCCGTGTGAGGCCGCAGCGCCATCCAGGTGGCCCGGTGGCCAGCTCTGGAGATGGTAACGTACTCAGTCTCGGCCGGATCGCCTCGCGGGTCTTTCGGATCGGCGGGCACCACCAGTTCGCGGTCGCCGACGCCCATTTTCACCAGCGGCATTTCGATGACGCCTTCGGTCGGTTTGGGCGCGCCGGCGACAATGGCCCAATAGGTTTTCTGCGCCCGACGTTTGGCGAAAACGCCCGACAGCTTCGCCGCTGCGCCGGGCGTCTTGCCCAGCAGCAGCACGCCCGAGGTGTCGCGGTCGAGCCGGTGCACCAGCCTGGGCCGTTTCAGCCCCTCGCCCCAGGCGGAAAGCAGGCGGTCAATCTGGTGGGTGGTCTTGGTGCCGCCCTGCACCGCCAGGCCCGCCGGCTTGTTCAGGGCCAGAACCTCGTCATCCTCGTAGAGCACCAGGCTGCGGGCGAATGCGGCGTCGCGCGGGCTGATGGTCTTTTTCTCATCCTCGCGCGGAGCGTCCGGCAGGGGCGGCACGCGCACCTGGGCGCCGGCGGTCAGGCGCTGCTCGGCCTTGGCCCGCGCGCCGTCAACCCGGATCTGGCCAGAGCGCGCCAGCTTCTGCACCTGAATGTGGGACACGTGCGGCCAGCGGCGCTTGAACCAGCGGTCCAGCCGCACGCCATCCTCGCCGGCATCGACGTAAAGGATCTTGACCTCTTTCATGCCAGCAGGCGGCGGACCAGCATCAGCCCGGCGAACAGGGCCGCGATGGACAGCACGACGGAAGCGGCCACATAGGCCGCCGCCGCGCCATAGGCCCGGGTCTCTATCATTCGCACGGCATCCAGCGAAAACGACGAGAAGGTTGTAAACCCGCCCAGAACGCCCACCGCCAGCAGCACCCGGAAGCGCTCCTGATCGGCGCCGCCGCGCAAGGCCAGGGTGGCGACCAGCGCGCCCATCAGAAAACCGCCGACGACATTGACAGTGAAGATCGCCGGCCAGCCTGTCGTGGCGCCGAACCATTTCGAACTGGCCACGCCGACGCCGTAACGGGCCATGGAGCCCACGCCGCCGCCGAGAAAGACGAGAAGCAACTTTTCCATAGCCGTGTTCTAGCTGAGCCTGGCCGCCCTGGGCAGAGGCTTATCGACAGGTCAGGGCGGCGCGTTCAGCTGCATGGCGTGGGACGACGACGAACGGAAGAAGTGATCGCCGCCCGAAGTGTCAGGGAAATTTCCGGGCAGACACTCGGCCGGCTCCAGGTGGCCCGGACGTTTCAGCCCCGCGAAGGTGACGATGACCCGCACCGTGCGGTCAGGGCTGGGCTTGAGCGTATAGGTGAAGGCTTGAGACTTGCCCGGATCGATCCTGCCGCGGGCTTCGCCTTCCTGCACCAGCAGCGGATAACCGAACTGATCGACCGCAGTCAAAGATAGCGGCGGCACGGGGATCCGTTTGTCGTGAGTGTTGTGGATGGCGCCGGTCACGAACAGGAAGGGCGCGCCCTTGTCGTCATGGCGTTCATAGACCTTGATGTTCTCAAGCCTGAGATCCTCGAACGCCTTGGGCACCAGCTTGTACTTTCGCGAGGCCCGTTCGGCGGCGTTGGTCATCAGCACGCCGTCCCAGCCGGCGACATCCATCTGCTCGGTGACCAGATCCTGGATGTCGATCAGCTTGTCCCGGTTCTCGTCCAGGTCCATCTCGGCCTTCACCAGTTCGATGACCGCCTTCTGACGATCGAGTTCGGCCTGTTCGACCTGGGCCGTCGTCGCCGTTCCCGACGCCGCGTCAACACGAACCTGTTGAGCCTTTACCGTTGCGTCCTCGGCGACCCGCGACCAGTCCGACACCCGGCGCGAGGCGTCGGCGGCGTCCTGGAATACCTCTTTCCACTGGGCCGGAGGCGGTTTCAGGGCCGGCGCCGGACAGGCAAAGGAGTCCATGTCGATCGCGTCCTGAAAGGTCGCACGCTCGGAGCGGGCGTCAGCGCCCTTCTGGTGAATTTCGGCGGGCGTATAGTTGGGCGCGCCCTCGCCGACGGTCGGCATCGGCACGCCGGACCCGTGAATGATCAATGGATCGACTGTGGTGGTTGCGCCAGCATCGGTTTGCTGAGCTGACACCGCGCCGGCGCTCAGCAAGGCCGCGGTCGCGAGCCAGATTGGGGTTCGACGCCAAAGCATCCTCGGGCCTGGAAGTGGGTGCACGTCAAATCCCCATGTCATGCCGCCGCGATTGGCCGACAACTGTCAGATTCTAACACGTAATCGTTCGGCCGTCATGGATATGCCCGCGTTCAAGACCGCCCGCGAAGCGTCCGCGCCACATCGGCGGCGTCATAGGCGTTCACATCGTCCGGCCGGGGCCCGTCACCCATGACAATTTCCAGGCCCAGGACCGGACGCGGGCCATCGCCCAGATCGAACCGGGTCCCCAGTCCCAGACCAACCGAGCTGCGGCGCCCGAAACTGACGCCGCCGGTCCCCAGGGAGATGCTCGTCCCGCCGCCGCGCCGATCGACATCGGTCGAGCGGCTGGTGACGCGGAACCAGCTATGGCCCTGGGCCGTGGTGTCATCGGCGGCCCGGAGCAGCAGGTCGTCCTGAGCCTTGCCCTGCGGAACGCCGGCGGGAACCAGATAGGTGATCCGGACACGGCTGCCTTCAATCTTTGTCTCGTAGAATCCGGGGCCGTTGGGATAGGGATT
>CAZJBC010000123.1:0-8439 GCA_964543805.1 uncultured Brevundimonas sp. | reverse complement strand
GTGAGGGTAGATCTCGACCAGGGCATCGATCATCCGGGCCAGCATGATGTCGTTGGCATAGGCGCGGGCGCCGCGCGAGGCCTGGATGATGACGGGCGCGTCCAGCTCGTCGGCCGCCTCGAGGATGGCCAGGCCCTGCTCCATATTGTTGATATTGAACGCCGGCAGGCCGTAGTCGTTTTCCGCGGCGTGATCGAGCAGTTGGCGAAGCGTAATCCGGGCCATCGTTCCCTTAAATCCCCTGTCTATCGTACCTTCAACGCCGAAACGCCGGGCAGGTCCTTGCCTTCCATCCACTCCAGAAACGCGCCGCCCGCCGTCGAGACGAAGGTGAACTGGGAGGCGACGCCCGCATGGTGCAGGGCGGCCACTGTATCACCGCCGCCGGCCACCGCCACCAGCTTGCCTTCAGTGCAGAGCTTGCCGGCCCACTGGGCCGCTTCATTGGTGGCCGCATCGAAGGGCGGGGTTTCGAAGACGCCGAGCGGGCCGTTCCAGATCAGGGTCTTGGAGTTCTCGATCGCCCGCTTCAGCCGCGCGACGGTCTCGGGCCCGGCGTCGAGGATGCGCTCGTCATCGTCCACCTCGCCCAGCCCCCGCACGCGGGAAGCCACGCCCGGCCCCAGCCGGTCGGCGACGACGATGTCCAGCGGCAGGAACAGCTTGCACTTGTTGCGCCCGGCCAGGCGGACGATTTCGCGCGCCGTCTCGGCCAGGTCTTTTTCGCAGTAGGAGGCGCCGACGTCATGGCCCTGGGCGTAGAGAAAGGTATTGGCCATGCCGCCGCCGATGGCCAGCTTGTCCAGCTTGGTGACCAGGTTCTTGAGCAGGTCGAGTTTCGTCGAGACCTTGGAGCCGCCGACGATGCCGATCACCGGCCGCTCGGGATGTCCCAGGGCCTTGTCGAGGGCCTCCAGCTCCATCTGCATGGCCAGGCCCGGGAAGGCCGGCAGGCGGCGGGCCAGGCCCTCCGTCGAGGCATGGGCGCGGTGGGCGGCGGAAAAGGCGTCATTGACGAAGATGTCGCCATTGGCGGCCAGGGCGTCGGCGAAGTCGCGGTCGTTGGCTTCCTCGCCGGCGTGGAAGCGCAGGTTTTCCAGCAGGGCGACACCGCCGTTCTCCAGGCTGTTCACCGCCGTGCGCGCATCGGGGCCGATGCAGTCGTCGGCGAAGACGACGGGCTGTTCCAGCAAATTGGACAGGGGCTCGACGATGGGCCTCAGGCTCATCTCGGCCACGACTTTGCCCTTGGGCCGGTCGAAGTGGGAGATCAGGATCACCTTGGCGCCGTGTTCGGACAGGTAGCGGATGGTCGGCAGGGCCGAGCGCAGGCGGGTGTCGTCGGCGACCTTTCCGTTCTCCATCGGCACGTTGAAGTCGACCCGCACGAGGGCGCGCTTGCCGGCCAGGTCGATGTCTTCGAGGGAGCGGAAGGGCATCGTTAGCACCTCCCCCGTCTACGGGGGAGGCAGACGGCGAAGCCGTCGGTGGGGGCGAGCCCCGCGCACCGCCGGTGGCGACCTCTCGCCCCCTCCACCACTTCGTGGTCCCCCTCCCCCATTCCGCGTCGCTCCATGTGGGAGGTGTTCATCAGAGGAACTTCGCCATCGCCAGAGCCGTGTCGCTCATCCGCGTCGCAAAGCCCCATTCGTTGTCGTACCAGCTGAGCACGCGGCCGAGCTTGCCCTCGATGACCTGGGTCTGGGGCAGGGCGGCGGTGGACGAGGCGGCGATGTGGTTGAGGTCGATGGAGACCACCGGATCGTTGGTCACCGCCAGGATGCCCTTCAGCGATCCTTCCGAAGCGGCCTTCAGCGCGGCGTTGATTTCGGCGACCGTGGTTTCGCGGCCAGGCACGAAGGTCAGATCGACCACTGAAACGTTCGGCGTCGGCACGCGGATCGAGCTGCCATCCAGCTTGCCGGCCAGGGACGGGATCACCAGCCCCAGCGCCTTGGCCGCGCCGGTCGAGGTCGGGATCATGGACAGGGCCGCGGCGCGGGCGCGGTAGAGGTCCTTGTGCATCGTATCCAGCGTCGGCTGGTCGCCGGTGTAGGCGTGGATGGTGGTCATATAACCGCGCTCGATGCCGACAAGGTCGTGGATGACCTTGGCCACGGGCGCCAGGCAATTGGTCGTGCAGGAGGCATTCGATACGACCAGATCGTCCTTGGTGATGGTGTCGTGGTTGACGCCATAGACGATGGTCTTGTCGGCGGAATCGCAAGGCGCGCTGACCAGCACCCGTTTGGCGCCGGCGGCCAGGTGGGCGGCGGCCTTTTCGTGGCTGGTGAACAGGCCCGTGCATTCCAGAGCGATGTCGACGTTTAGCGCCTTGTGCGGCAGCTCCTTCGGATCGCGGATCGCGGTGACCTTGATCTTGCCCAGGCCCACATCGATCCAGTCCTCGCCGGTCGTCACGGTTCCTGGAAAGCGGCCATGGACGCTGTCGTAGCGCAGCAGGTGGGCGTTGGTCTCGACGGGGCCCAGATCGTTGATCGCCACAACTTCAATGTCGCGCCGTGCGTGCTCGACGATCGAGCGCAGAACCAGACGGCCGATCCGGCCAAATCCGTTGATGGCGACGCGAACAGTCATGGGGGCTCCTTAGGGTCGAGTGGCGGGCGGTTTAGGGCGCGGGGGGCGCAAATTCAAGTGAACCTGGGCAAGATCGACAAGAAAGAGGAGCCACGAACCACACGAACCACACGAACTTCATCCCACTCCGTCACCCTCGCGCCTGTCGCGAGGGCCTGATGGTCCATCGCAATATTATTGGAAATTTCGATCGGAAGAGTGGTCCGACGTCCGGCCCCCGCGACAAGCACGGGGGTGACGATTTTGTTTGATCTTGTTCGTGTGGTTCGTGTGGTTCGTGGTCAAACTATTCTCGCCTACGCGCGCCAGAACCCCACCAGCTTCTTGGTCTCGGCCAGGATCGGCGCGGCCACGGACCGGGCCTTAAGCGCGCCCTTCATCAGCACCGCGTCCAGCTCGCCCGGATCGTCCAGGTATTCGCGCATCTTCGCGCTGATCGGGCCCATGACCGAAACCGTCAGGTCGGCCAGCGCCGGCTTGAAGGCGCCGAAACCCTGGCCGCCGTATTCGGCGATGACGTCGGCCTTGGACTTGCCCGACAGGGCCGCGAAGATGCCGACCAGGTTGTCGGCCTCGGGCCGGCCGGCCAGGCCCTCGATGTCGTCTGGCAAGGGGGCAGGATCGGTCTTGGCCTTGCGGATTTTCGAGGCGATTGCGTCGGGCTCGTCCAGCAGGTTAATCCGGCTGGCGTCCGACGGATCAGACTTGCTCATCTTGGCCGCGCCGTCGCGCAAGGACATAACCCGCGCTCCGGGTCCCTGGATCAGGGGCTCGGGCAGCGGAAAAAAGCCGGGCGCCGCAAAGTCGTTGTTGAACTTTTGCGCGATATCCCGCGTCAGCTCCAGGTGCTGCTTCTGGTCCTCGCCCACAGGAACGTGGGTCGCCTTGTAGACCAGGATGTCGGCCGCCTGGAGCACCGGATAGGTGTAGAGGCCGATGGAGGCGCGTTCCTTGTGCGAGCCCGATTTTTCCTTGAACTGGGTCATGCGGTCGAGCCAGCCGAGGCGGGCGACGCAGTTGAAAATCCAGGCCAACTCGGCGTGCTCATGCACCGCCGATTGCGGGAAGATGGTCGCCTTGTCGGGATCAAGGCCCGAGGCCAGATAGGCGGCGGCGATCTCGCGGGTCTGGGCGGCCAGCTGCGCCGGGTCCTGCCAGACGGTGATGGCGTGCAGGTCGGCGACGAAGATGAAGGTCTCCATCTCGTTCTGCAGACGGGCGAACTTGACGAGGGCGCCCAGGTAATTGCCCAGGTGCAGGGCGCCGGAGCACTGGACGCCGGAGAGCACGCGCCGGGGGCCTTCGTAGAGGGGCGCAATCTGGTCGGTCATGGGATCGGCTTTCGGAAAAAGGGCATGGGAAGGGCGGGCGGATAAATCGCTATCCGCGCCATCGCACCGGCTGCTGTCCTTCAAAAACCATGGTCACGGATTAGGCCGGGCGGGGGCGAAGGGCAAGAGCCGGTCTGGACGTACGGCCGTGGTTGGATCAGTCTGCCGCCATGATCGCGCGCAAGCATCTCATCGGCCTGCCGCTGGCCGCCTTGGTTCTGTCCGGCTGGACAACCGCCCCGGCCGAGGCGACGCGCGAGGCCATCGCGGCGATCTGCGGGGCCGAGCTGAAACCGGCCGAGGCCACTGGTCCCAGCCGGCTGGCCATCGAGCCGGGCATGGGCGACGGAGGCTTTACGATCGGCACGCACAGCGCCAACGCCCAGGCCTGGTTCAACTACGGGATCAAGCTGTTCCACGCCTTTTACCACAACGACAACAGGGTCGCCTTCGACAAGTCGGTCGCCGCCGATCCGGACTGCGCCCTGTGCCTGTGGGGTCAGGCCCTGTCGCGCGGCCCGACCCAGAACTTCGACATTTCCGTCGATCAGACCAGGGCCGCCCTGGAGATCGCCCGCAAGGCCCGCGCGGCGGCCAGGACCCCGCTGGAGATCGCCCTGACGGACGCCATGGTCGAGCGTTTTACCGCGCCCGAACCGACCGCCGCCGCGCCGGAAGATGCCTTTGCCGCCGCAGTGCTGAAGGCCGCGCAAAGTGAGCCGGACAATACCGATCTGCCTCTGATTGCCGGCGAGGCGCTGCTCACCGCCTGGCGGCGCGGCGACAAGGATGGGGCGCAGCGGGCCATGGCGATCATCGAGCCGATCCTGCGCCTCCATCCCGACAACACGGCGGCCATCCACTATTACATCCACGCCACCGAGTTCGCCGGCGTTCCGGAAAAGGCTCTGCCCTATGCGCGCAAACTGGCCCGGCTGGCGCCCGGGGCCAGCCATCTGGTGCACATGGCGGCCCACACCTATTTCGACGTCGGGCTCTATGAGGACGCGGCCACGGTCAACGCCGACGCCCTGAAGGTAGATTCCGATCACCTGGCCGCCACCAACAAGCCGGGCCTGCCGGGCGCCGCCTACTACTATGGCCATGACCTGAAGTTCGGCATGGCCGGCGCCGTGATGGCGGGCGACGGGCCGCTGGCCGTGCGGTTCGCCGACGATCTGCACCGGGCCTATCCCGAGGCCTCCTTCGCCGGCAACGGCTTGGGATCGACCGAGGGGATGCGGTTCGTGATCCTGGGCCGATATGCGCCGGACCGCATGCTGGCGATTGCCGATCCGGGCGACGGTCACGCCGATGCGCGAGTCTATTACCACTATGGCCGGGGCGAGGCTTTCGCTGCGCGGCGGGATATCGCCGGCCTGACCCGCGAGTCGGCCGCCATCACGGGTGCGGGGCTGATCGCCAGGCTGGCGGGCGGGGTGCTGAAGGGCCGGCTGGCCATGCTGGAAGGCCGCTGGGACGATGCGGTCGCAGCCTTCGGCGCGGCGGCGGCTGCGCAGGAGCCGATGTTGCTGACCCAGAAGGATCCGCCCAGCTGGTGGTACCCCATCCACCGCAGCGTCGCCGCCGCCCAGTTGAAGGCCGGGCGCTATCAAATGGCGGCCGACGAAGCGCGCAAAAGCCTGGCCGCCTGGCCGGCCGATCCCCTGGCCCTGCTGGTGCTGAGCAAGGCAGAGGAGGGCCTGAAACAGAACGGCCCGGCGCGGCGCGACCTGCGCGAGGCGCAAAGGGACTGGCAGGGTGATTTGAACGCGATGGCGGTGGAGGGGATCTAAGGCACGTCCGCCGGGCCCTCGGTTCCATCCACGGGTTTGCGGCGCAGGGCGGCTCTGGCCTGGGCGGGGGTGATGCCGCCGGTGGCGAAGAGAAGGACGGGATAAATCAGCCCCGCCAGCACCACGACAACGCCGATCAGGGCTTCCTTGGCGCGCAGCGGGCCCAGGTGAATCCAGGTCAAATGGCTCTGCAATGGCATGCGGAAATGGGCGATCAGAGCCAGCAGGCCGCCCAGGATGGCGCTGGCGGCCAGGCAACGCAGCAGTTTGGACGTCGCCGCCGCGCCGGGACGATAGTGATCGCGCCGGGCGAGCGTGCCCATCATCATGACCACGTTGAGCCACGAGGCGATGCTGGTGCCCGCCGCGATGCCGGGCACGCCGATCAGGTGGAACAGGCTGACGCCAAACACCACGTTCGCGACCACCGAGACCATGCTGTAGATCATCGGGGTGCGGGTGTCCTGCCGGGCGAAGAAGGCCCGCGCCGCCAGCTGCTGCAGCACAAAGGCCGGCACGCCCCAGCCGTAGAAGAACAGTGCCGCGGCGGTCTGCTGGGCGTCGTAGGGCAGGAACTGTCCGCGGGTGTAGAGCGCATCGATCATGAAGGCGGGTATGGCCACCATGGCGGCGGCGGCCGGCAGGGTCAGGACCATGGAAAAGACAATGGCCTCGTCCATGGCGCCCTGGGCGGCCATGCGGTTCTTGGCGTGCACGGCGCGCGACAGCTGGGGCAGGAGGGCGACTCCCACCGCCACGCCCACCAGGCCGAGCGGCAGCTGGTAAAGACGATCGGCGATGGCCAGCCAGGAGGCCGCGCCATCCACCCGGCTGACCAGGGCCTGGCTGACGAAGATGTTGATCTGGGTGGCGCTCGCGGCCAGGGCGCCGGGAATGGCCAGCATGATCAGAGCCTTGATCTGCGGCGTCATGCGCGGCCAGCGCCAGGTGACCTTGGCGCCCGACCGGTTGACGCCCCACCACAGCAGGGCCGCTTGCGAGACGCCCGCCACGACGATGCCGGCCGAGGCGTAGGTCGCGGCCTGGATGGCGTTGTGGGCCGGCAGGACGGCAATCAGCGTCCACAGGTTCAGAAGAATCGGCGCCGCCCCCGACAGGATGAAGCGGTTGCGGGCGTTCAGCACGCCGGACAGGTGGGCGTAGATCGCCATGCAGGGCAGATAAGGCATGGTGATCTGGGTCAGCAGAACGGCCAATGGCATCTTGCCAGGGTCGGCGGCAAAGCCCGGGCGCATCAGGATCATCAGCCAGGGCATGGCCAGTTCGGCGACGATGGTGATCAGGATCGTGGCGGCCGCCAGCACCGCCATGGCGTCGGCGGCCAGGGTGTCGGCGATTTCCTCACCGTCCTGTTCCAGCGATTTGGAATAGGCGGGCACGAAGGCGGCGGCGAAGGCGCCCTCGGCGAAGATGCGTCGGAACAGGTTGGGAAAGGCGAAGGCGGTGTTGAACGCGTCCCCGGCGATGGTGGCGCTGGCCCCGATAAAGGCGGTGACCGCCAGATCGCGCACAAAGCCGAACAGGCGGCTGATCAGGGTGAAGCCCGAATAGACCATGGACGAGCGGATGACGCTCACATGTCGGGTCTGCGGCGCGGCAGGGGAGTCCGGGGCGGTGTTCACAGCTTCGCGCTAAGCCAAGTCGCGGCTTTCGGCAATTGAGCGTTTGGCGCCCTTGCCGTCAGCAAACGGTGATCAGCGTGCGACGCTGGCCCGGGCCTTTTGCAGCCGGGGCCGCTGGCCGACCGAGACCTCTTCTTTTTCCAGCACCTCGGTCAGCACCTTTCGCACAGCGCGGATGCGTTTGGGATCGGTGAGTTTGGCCGCGCCGTCATCGTGGACATAGAAGGCGTCGACAGCCCGCTCGCCATAATTGTCGATATGGGCCGAAGCGATGGACAGGCCGGCGTCGGACAGGGCGCGGGCCAGTTCGCCCAACAGACCGGGCCGGTCGCGGCCCGAGACCTCGATGATGGTGGCCTCAGGGGATGCGTCATCATCGACGATCACTGAGGGAGTCACGGCGAAGGCGGCGGCGCGGCCCAGCTCATAGGTGCGGCGGGAATCAGAGGGCGTGAACCCGTCCTTCGCCGCGTTCTCGATGGCGCGGGTCAGTCGGTGCAGGGGGGAAGCATCGCGGCTGCCGAAAGGGCCGCCTGAGGCGTCCTGCACATAGAAGACATCCAGCGCTTGGCCGCTGGGCGAGGTGTAGACCCGAGCGCCGACGATATCACCGCCCTGGGCCGAGATGGCGCCGGCCAGGTCGGCGAACAGGCCCTTGCGGTCGCGGGCGGCCAGGGTGACCTCGGCGGCGTTGAACTGGGCGAGGATGCGGGCGCTAGCGGCGGCCCCGCCGGTGGTCTCGGCCCGGCGGGCCAGGGCCGCGTGGGTGGCGATCTCGTCGGAGGTCCAGCCCGTGAAATAGGCGTCCTCCATGGCGTTGGCCCAGGTCGAGGCGGCTGGGTCGGCGGCCAGCAGGCGGGCGCGCGCTTCGCCGGCCTCCAGCGCCTGGTGGCGGCGGAAGCTGGCGGTGGGATCGGCCCCGCGGCCGCCGCGGAAGACGGCCTCCGTCGCGCCCACCAGCTCGCGCATCAGCTGGCCCTTCCAGCCGTTCCACACGCCGGGTCCGACGGCGCGGATATCGGCGACAGTGAGGATGAGCAACAGGCGCAGTCGGGCCGGATCGCCGATGAT
>CAZJBC010000122.1:0-8478 GCA_964543805.1 uncultured Brevundimonas sp. | reverse complement strand
TCCCCCATTAATGGGGGAGGGGGACCGCGAAGCGGTGGAGGGGGCGAGCGGCGTCCACCATCGTGCCTGGGGCTCGCCCCCTCCGACGGCTCCGCCGTCTGCCTCCCCCGTAAAACGGGGGAGGTGGCCGCTCTCGTCCTCTCCGACCGCAGTGTCCGCCGGCTCTACGCCGTCAGCGAATCTGCCTCCGACCTTGGCCTCTATCCCGGTCAAAAGGCCGCCGACGCTGGCGCCCTCGTGCCCGAACTCATCCTCGCCGACGCCGATCCGGCCGGCGATGACGCGGCCCTGACCGCGCTTGTCCTGTGGTGCTGCCGCTATTCCCCCGCGGTCGCCGCCGACGCGCCCGATGGTCTGTTCCTCGACATCACCGGCCTGGCCCATCTGTGGGGCGGCGAGGCCGACCTGATGGACGATCTGCTGGACCGCTTCGCCCATCAGGGGATTACCGCGCGGGCCGCCATAGCCGACACCGCCGGCGCCGCCTGGGCCATGGCCCATTTCGGCGAGGACCGCGCCATCCTGGCGCCCGGCCGGCAGGACCAGGCCCTGGCCATCCTGCCGGTCCGCGCCCTTCGCCTGACCGACCCTGACGCCGCCCAGCTGATCCGGCTGGGGATCACCCGTATCGCCCACCTGATCGCCCTGCCGCGCGGCGGGATTACCCGAAGGTTCGGCGCCGGTGTTCTGCAGCGCCTCGATCAGGCCATGGGCCTTGCGCCCGAAGCGCTTGCCTTCCGCCGCCCGCCCAGCCCCTGGTTCGAGCGCCTGGCCCTGGTCGAGCCGGTCTCCACGCCGGAGGATATCGCCCGCATCGCCGCCGATCTTTCGGCCCTGATCTGCGCCCGCCTGGCCGGCGCCAACCGCGCCGCGCGGCGGTTCGAGTTCTGTTTCCACCGCCTGGACGGCCAGGTCTGCAGCATCGACCTGGGTTTGTCGGCTCCCGGCCGCGAGACGAAGATCCTCGCCCGCTTGCTCGCGCCCAAGCTCGAGCACGTCGACCCCGGTTTCGGCATTGAGGCGGCCACCGTCACCGCCCGCGATGTCGAGGTGCGCGGCGCTTCCCAGATCGCTCTTGCTGGCGGCGAGCGCGAGGCGGCCCGCGCCGCCGTCACCGGCCTGATCGACAGCCTGGCCAGCCGCCTGGGCCAGGACTGCATCTGGCGCCCGGCTCCGATCGAAAGCCACGAGCCCGAGCGGGCGGCGGCCAGGGCGGCGGCGGGTATGGCCCCCGGTCCGGGCTGGCGGCCGGGCCTTCCCAGGCCCTTGCGACTGTTTCCCCATCCCGAACTGATCGAGGTCACCGCCCCCCTACCGGACGATCCGCCGGTGCTGTTCCGCTGGCGCGGCCGCGCCCACCGCGTGCGCCTGGCCGAGGGGCCCGAGCGCATCGCCCGCGAATGGTGGCGCGGGCCGATCGACGAGGTCTCAACCGATCAGGTGCGCGACTACTACCGCGTCGAGGACGAGACCGGCGCCCGCTTCTGGCTGTTCCGCGGCGGCCTGCACGGGGCGGGATACTTTCCGAAATGGTGGCTGCATGGCGTGTTTGGATGAGCCCCTACGCCGAGCTCCACGCCACCAGCAATTTCTCGTTCCTGCGCGGCGCCAGCCACGCCTGGGAGCTGATGGCGACGGCGGACGCCCTGGGCGTTACAGCGCTTGGCATCTGCGATTCCAACACCCTGGCCGGCGTCGTGCGCCCGTGGATGGCGGCCAAGGACCAGAGGCTGAAGACCCGCCCCCTGACCGGCTGCCGCCTAGACTTTGTCGATGGAACGCCCAGTCTGCTGGTCTATCCCCGCGACCGCGAGGCCTATGGCCGCCTGACCCGCCTGCTCACCATCGGCCAGCGCCGCTCGAAGAAGGGCGACTGCGATCTGTCCGGGCGCGACTTCCTCGATCATGCGCAGGGCCAGCTGGCCCTCATAGTCCCGCCTTCGACCCTCGACGCCGCCTTCGAGGCCGATCTTGCCCGCCTCCGGGGTGAACTGGGCGAGGCCGTCTGGCTGACCGCCGCCCGCGGCTACCAGGCCCGCGACGCCGAGCGGCTGCATCGGCTGGACCAGCTGGCGTCAGGCTTCAAAACCCCGCTCGTGGCGGTGGGCGATGTGCTTTACCACGCCGCCGATCGCCGCCCACTACAAGATGTGCTGACCGCCATCCGCGAGGGCTGCACCGTGCAGGAGGCCGGCTTTCGCCTTGAAGCCAACGCCGAGCGTCGCCTGAAAAGCCCGGCCGAGATGGCGCGCCTGTTCGCCCGCTGGCCCCACGCCATCGAGCGCACGGGCGAGATCGCCGGCCTGATCGAGTTCGACCTGTCGCAGCTGAAATACGAATACCCCGACGAGCCGGTGCCGCCCGGCAAGACCGCCATGCAGCACCTGCGGGATCTCGCCTACGAGGGCCTGCCCTGGCGCTATCCGAACGGCGCGCCGGCCAGGGTCACGCGGCTGATCGAATACGAACTGAAGCTGATCGAGGAGCTGGACTACCCCAACTATTTCCTCACCGTGCACGACATCGTCCGCTGGGCGCGCGGGCAGGGGATTCTCTGCCAGGGCCGGGGCTCGGCCGCCAATTCGGCGGTCTGCTACCTGCTGGGCGTCACCTCGGCCGACCCCTTCGAGCACAACCTGCTGTTCGCCCGGTTCCTGTCCAAGGAGCGCTCCGAGCCCCCCGACATCGACGTCGATTTCGAGCACGAGCGGCGCGAGGAGGTGATGCAGTACATCTTCAACCGCTATGGCCGCGAGCGGGCGGCGATCTGCGCGACGGTGATCCACTATCGCCCGCGCATGGCCATCCGCCAGGTCGGCAAGGCGCTGGGCCTGTCGGAAGACGTCACCGCCCTGCTGGCCAAGACCGTCTGGGGCCACTGGGGAACCGAGCTGCCGGAGACCCAGGTTCGCGAGGCGGGTCTCGACCCCGAAAGCCCCGACATCAAGCGCGCGGTCACCCTGGCCGGCGAGCTGATCGGCTTTCCCCGGCACCTGTCGCAGCATGTCGGCGGCTATGTGCTGACCAAGAGAAGGCTCGACGAGACCGTGCCGATCGGCAACGCCGCCATGCCGGACCGCACCTTCATCGAATGGGACAAGGACGACATCGATGCGCTCGGCCTGATGAAAGTCGATGTCCTGGCGCTGGGCATGCTGACCACCATCGCCAAGGGGCTGAAGCTGCTCAAGGCCGCCCATGGCGTTGATATTCCCGACCTGGCTGACATCCCGCGCGAGGATCCCCGCGTCTACGACATGCTGTGCCGGGCCGATTCCGTCGGCGTCTTCCAGGTCGAAAGCCGCGCGCAGATGTCGATGCTGCCGAGGCTGAAACCGCGGGAGTTTTACGACCTGGTCATCGAGGTCGCCATCGTGCGTCCCGGCCCCATTCAAGGCGACATGGTCCACCCTTATCTGCGTCGCCGCGAAGGCAGGGACCCGGTCAATTTCCCCTCGCCCTCGCCCGATCACGGCCCGCCGGACGAGCTTTCCGACGTGCTGGGCAAGACCCTGGGCGTGCTGCTGTTCCAGGAACAGGCCATGCGCCTGGCCATCGAGGCGGCGAAATTCACCCCCGACGAGGCCAATGGCCTGCGCCGCGCCATGGCCACCTTCCGCAACTATGGAAACCTGTCGGACTACCGCGCCAAGTTCGTCGGCGGCATGACCCGGCGCGGCTACGAGACCGACTTCGCCGAGCGCTGCTTCAAACAGATCGAAGGCTTCGGCTCCTATGGTTTCCCCGAGAGCCACGCCATCAGCTTCGCGATCCTGGTCTACGCCTCGGCCTGGCTGAAGTGGGCCTGGCCCGACGTCTTCTGCGCCGCCATCCTCAACTCCCAGCCCATGGGCTTTTATCAGCCCGCCCAACTGGTCCGCGACGCCCGCGAACACGGCGTCGAGGTGCGGCCCGCGGATATCCTCTTCAGCGACTGGGATTGCACGCTGGAGGAAGGGGGGAAGACCCTATCGCCTTCCCTTCTCCCCTTGCGGGAGAAGGTGGCGCCCGAAGGGCGTCGGATGAGGGGTCGCGCTGAACTTTCCGCGTTCCACATTCAAGACTCGCACAGCGAGGCCGGTGCGACCCCTCATCCGTCGGCTTCGCCGACACCTTCTCATCCCGCAAGGGGAGAAGGGAAGTTGAAGATTCTCCGCCTCGGCCTGCGCGAGATCACCGGGTTCCGCCAGGACGATGCGATGGCCATCATGGCGGCCCGGGCAGCCGGCGCCCGCAGCCTGGCCGACATTGCGCGGGCCGCCCGCCTGTCCCGCCGCGCCCTGGAGCTGCTGGCCGAGGCCGACGCCCTGCGCTCGCTGGGCCTGGACCGGCGCGAGGGGCTGTGGGCGGTCAAGGGCTTGGCCGCCGAGACCACCGCCGCGCCCGCCCCGCTGCACCAGACGCTTGATCTGTTCGAGCCGCACGTCTCCCTGCCGCAGATGCGCCTGCCAGCCCATGTGGCCGAGGACTACCGCACCACCGGCCTGTCGCTGAAAGCCCACCCGTGCGGCTTCTTCCGCGCCGCCCTGACCAAAGCCGGCTGCACCCCGGCCGAGCGGCTGAAGGAGCTGAAGGATGGGGCGCGGGTCTCGGTCGCCGGCCTGGTGCTGATCCGCCAGCGGCCCGGCTCGGCCAGGGGCGTGGTGTTCATGACGCTGGAGGATGAAACCGGCGTCGCCAACGCGGTGATCTGGGCGGATGTCTTCCAGGCCAACCGCCGGCTGGTGATGACCACATCCTTCGTCATCGTTCACGGCCGGCTGCAAAGCCAGAGCGGGGTGATCCACATTGTCGCCGAACGCTTCACCAACCTGACCGGCCGACTCGCCGAGATGAAGGCGGAGGCTGATGCGCCGCCGCCTCAGGCTCGTCAGGACAGGCCGGGCGCCCTAGTCCGCAGCAGGGACTTTCACTAGAATTACAAATCCTTACGCGATTTCCACATCAACAATCTTGCAATGCAACCTAGCATCGCCAACATTCAGCTTCGAACCTGGGCCAGCAATCTTGACGACGCCGGGTCATTCGGGGACTTCCATGAATCGCTTCCGTTCAGCCGCCGGCGCCCTGCTGGTAGCCGTGATGGCCCTCACGCTGACGGCGTGCGGCTACAATACCATTCCGACCCAGGACATCGCCGTTCAGAGCGCCTGGAGTGAGGTTCAGACCCAGTACCAGCGCCGCGCCGATCTTATTCCGCAGCTGGTCGCCACCGTCCAGGGCTACGCTTCCCAGGAATCCAACGTGCTGACTGCCGTCACCCAGGCCCGCGCCAGCGCCACCCAGGTCAAGGTCGACGCCTCGACCATCACCGACCCGGCTTCGTTCCAGCGCTTCCAGGATGCGCAGAACCAGCTCAGCGGCGTGCTGGGCCGGCTGATGATGATCCAGGAAAATTATCCGCAGCTGAAGTCGAACGAGAACTTCCTGGCCCTGCAAAGTCAGCTGGAGGGGACCGAAAACCGCATCGCTGTTGCTCGCCGCGACTACAATAATGCGGTGACCACCTACAACACCACCCTGGTCACATTCCCGCAGGTCATCTGGGCCAAGACCGTTCACAGCGGCCACAAGCCGGCGGTGATGTTCTCGGCCACGGCCGCGGCCCAGGCCGCGCCTACGGTGACGTTCACCGGCTCGGCGGCTCCGGCCCCGTCGCCGGCGGCGGCTCAGCCAAAGGCGCCGGCGCCCGCGCCGGCGAAGTAGATGTTCAAGGCTCTCGCAGGCGGTCTGGCGGCGCTTCTGCTGCTGGCCGCCCCGGCCCTTTCCAAGCCGCTGACCTTCCCGCCCCTGACCGGACGGGTGGTCGACAACGCCAATATTCTCTCGCCCGTCGTCGAGGCGGACTTGACCGCCAAGCTCGCGCGGCTGGAGTCGGCCACAGGCCATCAGCTTGTCGTCGCCACAATCGCCGACCTGCAGGGCGCCGAGATCGAGGACTATGGCTATCAGCTGGGCCGTTTCTGGAAGCTCGGCGACGCCAAGCTGGATGACGGCGCGGTTCTGATCGTCGCCCCTTCCGTCCACAAGGTGCGCATCGAGGTCGGCTACGGCCTGGAGCCGGTCCTGACCGACGCGCTTTCCAGCGTCATTATCCAAAATCAGATCCTGCCCAAATTCCGCACCGGCGACATGGAGGGCGGGGTGACGGCCGGCGTTGACGCCATCGTCGCCCAGCTGTCCCTGCCGGACGATCAGGCCAAGGCAAGAGTTGCGGCGGCGGCGCCAAAGGCCGCGGCCCAGCATGCCCGCGGCGGCTCGCCCTGGCCGATGCTGATCTTCGTCGTGGTGATCTTCTTCCTGTTTATTCGCGGCGGCGGACGCGGCGGCGTGGGCGGGGCTTTGCCCTGGCTTCTGCTCGGCGCCATGAGCAACCGCGGCGGCAACAACTGGGGCGGCGGCGGCGGCGGCGGCGGATGGGGCGGCGGCGGTGGCGGCGGCTTTTCCGGCGGCGGCGGATCGTTCGGTGGCGGCGGCGCCTCGGGAGGCTGGTGATGAAGATATCCGAGGAAGATCACGCCAGAATCGCCGCGGCGGTGGCCAGGGCCGAATCGGCGACCAGCGGCGAAATCCGCTGCGTGCTGGCGGCCGGCACCGAAAATGTCGCCTTCTCCTCGCTGATGTCCGCGGCCCTGTTCGCCTTCATCCTGCCGCCGCTGGCCATCTATTTCCTCGGCCTTGGCCCCGACACCGTCTCGAGCCTGTTTGGCGGCTGGAGCGCGGCTCATGGGAACAGCTCAGCGGTCCATGCCGACGAGATGCTGATGCTCTACACAGGCTCGCAGGCCCTGGTGTTCGCCGTGGTCGCCGGCCTTTCATCGATCAGTCCGTTGCGACGGCTGCTGACGCCCGGTCACGTCATCGAGGCGCGCGTGCGGCGCGCGGCGCTCGAGCAGTTCGAGGCGCTAGGCCTGGTCCATACCCGCGATGCGACCGGCGTGCTGATCTTCGCCAGCCTTGCCGACCGCCGCGCCCAGGTCCTGGCCGACAAGGGCATCCACGAAAAGACCACCCCGGACAACTGGCAGGCGGTGGCCAATGCTCTGGTCGGCGAGCTGGCCCGCAACAAGCCGGCGGACGGCTTTGTTGCCTCGGTCGAGGCGGCCGGAGAAATCCTCACCCGGCATTTCCCGCGCAAGCACGACGACACCAACGAACTGCCGGACGGCCTGGTCACCCGCCAGCGGCCGAAGTAGCTGCAGCCATTTCGCCAGCGTAACAAATCCCGCCTTGCCTAAAGGCCGGGGTTTGAAGAGATTGTCGCCCGCACGTCCAGCCGAGCGCCGCCGTCAGAGCCGCGCCGCAGGATGGGAGGAGAACGGGCGATGAAACGCGCACTGGGACTTATCGGCGGCATTGCCGCCGTGGCCAGCCTTTGCGTGGCCGTCGCGGCCGCTCAGCCGCCCGCAGCGCCGACAACCGCGCCAACTGCAGGCGCCGCCCCGGCTCCGGGACGCGGCGGGCCGGGACGCGGCGCAGCGCCGGCAGGTCCAAACGGCCCGGCCCTGTTCCAGGCCCACTGCGCCGGCTGCCACGATCCGTCGACCAGCGAGCGCATTCCCAGCCGCATGTCCCTGGCCCAGAACTTCCCTGAAGCCATCATGACGGCCATGACCACAGGGCCGATGAAACCCATGGCCGAGGGCCTGTCCCAGCCCGAGATGGAGGCCATCGCCCAGACCGTGACCGGCCGCGCCCCCAAACCGGTGGGCGACATCGCCGAAGAGGGCGCCAACGCCTGCCCAAAATCGGATCATTTCAACGCCGCCGGACCGTCCTGGAACGGTTGGAGCCCGACGCTGCAGAACACCCGGCTGCAGGCCAATCCCGGTTTGAAGGCGGCGGATGTTCCCCGCCTGAAGGTCAAGTGGGCCTTCAAGATCGGCGGCAGCCGCTTTGGCCAGCCGACGCCGGTCGGCAACCGCGTCTTTGCCACATCGTCCTCTGGCCGGGTCTATTCACTGGACCGGGCCAATGGCTGTGTGGACTGGAGCTTCACCGCCCCGGCCGGCGTTCGCACCACCGTCAGCGTCAGCCGCAACGCCTCGGCCCCGTCCGGCTGGGCGGTCTATTTCGGCGACTACTTCCGTCAAGTCTATGCGCTCGACGCCCGCAGCGGCGCCCAGCTGTGGAAACGCACCGTCGAGGACCATCCCCGCGGCATGCTGTCCGGCGCGCCGGTGGCCTATAACGGCGTCCTCTATGTGCCGGCCTCGTCCTGGGAAGAGACGGTTGGCGGCATCGACGCCTATCAGTGCTGCACGTTCCGCGGCAGCCTTTCGGCGCTCAACATCCGCGACGGCAAGGTCCTGTGGAAGACCTACATGATCGAGGATACGCCTCACCCCTATCGCAAGAACCCGGCCGGAACCCAGATGTACGGACCAGCCGGCGCCGCCATCTGGTCATCGCCCACCCTCGATACGAAGCGCGGCCTGATCTATGTCGCCACGGGCGATTCCTACACCGACGTGCCGC
>CAZJBC010000121.1:0-8551 GCA_964543805.1 uncultured Brevundimonas sp. | reverse complement strand
TCTCGACGTTGACGCCCCGCTGATCGTGGCTGCAGCTGATGACTGGCACCCAGGCGTGATCGGCATCGTCGCCGGCCGCCTGCGCGAGCGCTATCGCAAGCCGGTAATCGTTATCGGCGTCGACCGTGCGGCCAATGTCGGCAAGGGCTCGGGCCGCTCGCAGCCCGGCGTCAACCTGGGCAGGGCCGTGCAGGCGGCGTTCGACGAGGGCCTGTTGCTGGCCGGCGGCGGCCACCCGATGGCGGCAGGCCTGACCGTGCGACCCGATTTGATCCCCGACCTGCGCGCTTTTCTGGCTGAGCAGCTGGCGACCGAGCAGACGGAGGCGGCGGCCGCCGACGCGGTGGAGATCGACAGTCTGGTCTCGGTCAAGGCTGCGACCCGCGCCCTGGTCGATGATTTCACCCGCCTGGCCCCCTTTGGCCAGGGCAATCCCGAGCCGATGTTCGCCCTGTCGGGCGTGCGGGCGCAGCAACCCATGGCGATGAAGGGCGGCCATGTCGGCGTGACTCTGACCGATGAGTCCGGCGCGCGTCTGCGGGCCATTGCCTGGCGCGCCGGAGAGACCGCGCTTGGCCAGATGCTGTTGTCAGGCGCGGGCGGATTGTCGGTCGCCGGCCGCCTGAAACCCGACGATTGGCGCGGCGCAGGCGGGGTTCAGCTCGAGATCGAGGATGCATCGGACCCCCGGCGCAGCGAGGCCGCCTGAGGCCCCTACCCGCACTTGCGCGCGTTTGCGAAGGTGGATATATCGCCCGCTCCGCCGAGGTCCCTTCGTCTATCGGTTAGGACGCTAGATTTTCATTCTAGAAAGGGGAGTTCGATTCTCCCAGGGACTGCCAGGCGCGGACGGGCCAGCCATGGATATGGGCTGAGCACGCCGCGTCCGCCCTCTCCGGCAAGGATCGTTTGCGAGCCGTTGAATGATATTCGTCCTGCGGGCGAACAATGCGCGCATTTTTCGCTTCAAATGAGAAGTTGACGTCGGCAAGGTTGCGATATCAGTGTTATAGTTGGCAAGTCGGCGGACCGGGGCGGTCCGCAGGCAAGGTGGGGCTGATGTCTGGGTTTGACTTCGACGGGGCAGAAGTAAGCTCGGTCCGACTGACAGGCCGGATCAAGTGGTTCGACCCTGGCAAGGGCTATGGCTTCATTGTGCCTGATGATCCCGGCCAGACAGGCCTGAAAGACATCCTCCTGCACGTCACCAGCCTTCGCCAAGCCGGACGCGAAACGGCGCTCGAAGGCGCGACCATCGTTTGCACGGCGGCCAAACGCCCCAAGGGATGGCAGGTGTCCGAGGTCCTGGAGGTCGATGACTCCACCGCTGCGCCCAGTGACCCGCGCCCTCAAAACAACTTTGATCAAGGCCGTCGTGACTTTCGCGATGGCGGCGCAAGGCCCGCTCGCGAGGCGCCGCGTGATCGTCCCCAGCGGCCGGCGGGGCCAGCCGGGCCGCTGGAAAAGGCGACGGTCAAATGGTTCAACCGCGCCAAGGGCTATGGCTTTGTCGTCCGCAGCGGTGAGCCGGGCGACATCTTCGTCCACATCGAGACGCTTCGTCGCTCAGGGCTGGATGATCTGGCTCCCGGCTCCGATGTCCTGGTTCGCTTCGCCGAAGGCCCCAAGGGCCTGGTGGTCGCCGAAATCACCATCGACTAGGCGGGTGGTGACAAACCTTTGTACCGGTTCCGGTTGACAGCGGGACCTCGGGTGCGGCTCAACTTGTCATCAACATAATGCAAAGGCGCATGGGGCGGCGACGTCCCAGGACCGGAAGCAATCGGGAGCGTATCCGTGAACGACAAAAAGGCGCCCGCTAAAAGGGCCACGCCTGCGAAGCGACCCGCTCCGAAGGCCGCCAAGCCAAAGGCCGCCGCCGGGCCCACGGCGTCGAAGGAGGCGCCCCCGCCGCCGATCCCGCCCATGAACTACGCCGAGACCCTGGCGCAATTGCCCATTGAACAGCAGAAAGCCATTGAGGCGCTGTCAGTGAACCTGGCCCGCGCCGCGGTCAGCGCGCAGGGCGCCATCGCCGAGGTCGCGCTGCGCCAGGCCGAGCGGCCGCCCTCGGCCAACGCGGATCCGTTTCATGTGACGCCGGCCCTGACCGAGGTGATGGGCAAGCTGGCCGCCCAGCCGGATCGGCTGCTGCGCGCCCAGGCGGACCTCTATTCCCGCTACATGGACCTGTGGCAGTCCGCCGCCCGGCGCGCCGCGGGCGAGACGAGCGAGCCGGTGGCCAAACCCGCTCCCGGCGACAAACGCTTCAACGACCCCGACTGGCAGGAAAATCCGGTCTTTGACGTCATGAAGCAGTCCTATCTGCTGACCTCGGAATGGCTGAACAGCCTGGTGTCCGAAGTCCAGGACGTCGATCCGATGACAAAGCGGCGGGTGACCTTTTTTACGAAGGCCCTGACGGACGCCTTTTCGCCGACCAACTTTCTGATGTCCAACCCGGCGGCGCTGCGCGAAGCCATCGCCACCAACGGCGAAAGCCTGGCGCAAGGCATGGCGAACTTCGCGGCCGACCTGGAGCGGGGCCACGGCCAACTCGCCATCAGCCAGCCCGACGGACGGCCGTTCAAACTGGGCGAAAACATCGCAACGTCACCCGGAAAAGTCATATTTCAGAATGAGATACTGCAACTTCTTCAGTTTTCACCGACCACCGAGCTGGTGCATGAAATCCCGCTGGTGATTTTCCCGCCCTGGATCAACAAGTGGTACATCCTGGACCTGCGGGTCGAAAACTCGATGATCCGCTGGCTCACGGGCCAGGGCTATACGGTCTTCGTCGCCTCATGGGTCAATCCGCAGGCCGGCCTCACCGACAAGACCTTTGAAGACTACATGGTCGAGGGCATTTATGAAGGCACGGCCAGGGTGATGCAGCAGGCCGGAACCGATCGCGTCAACGCGGTGGGCTACTGTATCGGCGGCACATTGCTTTCCTGCGCCATGGCCCACATGGCCGCCAAGGGCGACAACCGGATCAATTCCGCCACGTTCTTCGCCGCCCAGCAGGACTTTACCGAGGCCGGCGACCTGATGCTGTTTACGGACGAGTCCTGGGTCTCCGATATCGAAAAGCGCATGGACGCCGAGGGCGGCGTATTGCCGTCGGGCGCCATGGCCGACACCTTCAACTCCTTGCGCGCCAACGATCTGGTGTGGAGCTTCTTCGTCAACAACTACCTGCTCGGCAAGGAGCCCAAGCCTTTTGACCTGCTGTTCTGGAACTCGGACCAGACACGGATGCCCCGAGCGCTGCACCTGTTCTATCTGCGCGAATTCTACGGCAAGAACCTGTTGGCGAAGGGCGAACTGGAACTGGGCGGCGTCAAGCTCGACATGAAGAAGATCAGCGCGCCGGTCTTCATCCAGTCTTCCAAGGATGACCACATCTCGCCCTTCCGGTCGGTCTATCGCGGGGCCAAACTGTTCGGCGGACCGGTCACCTTTATCATGGCCGGCTCGGGCCATATCGCCGGCGTCATCAACCCGCCGGCAGCGCACAAATACCAGTACTGGACCAATGAGGCCCTGCCGGCCGTGGCCGAGGAATGGACGAAGAACGCAGTCGAACACCCGGGCTCCTGGTGGCCTTACTGGGACCAGTGGCTGAGCGCCCGGTCCGGCGGAATGGTCGCGGCTCGCGATCCGTCCAAAGGCAAACTCAAACCGCTGGAAGACGCGCCCGGCAGCTTTGTCATGGTGCGCAGCTAGACGGGCCGATCTTCGGTTTTCACCCGATTTCCCCCTAGCCTTCGCCGCGATCCGCGGGCAATAACCCGGCCATGACCATCTGCGCTAACGTCGTTGAGGCCATCGGCAACACGCCCCTGATCCGCCTGAATCGCGCCAGCGAGGCGACGGGCTGCGAGATTCTGGGCAAGGCCGAGTTCATGAATCCTGGCCAGTCGGTCAAGGATCGGGCCGCCCTGTTCATTATCCGCGACGCCGAGAGGCGCGGCCTGCTGCGTCCAGGCGGTCTGATCGTCGAAGGCACCGCTGGCAATACCGGCATAGGCCTGGCTATGGTGGGCTCGGCGCTGGGCTACCGCACCTGCATTGTCATTCCCCGCACCCAGAGCCAGGAAAAGAAGGACGCGATCCGCCTGCTTGGCGGCCAGCTGGTCGAGGTCGACGCTGTCCCCTACTCGGACCCCAACAACTATGTACGCTACTCAGGTCGTCTGGCCGAGGAAAAGACCCGGACCGAGCCGGCCGGCGCCATCTGGGCCAACCAATTCGACAATGTCGCCAATCGCCAGGCCCACATCGAAACCACGGCTCCCGAGATCTGGGCGCAGACCAATGGCCGGGTGGATGGCTTTGTCTCTTCGGTCGGATCCGGCGGCACCCTGGCCGGGGTCGCCATCGGCCTTCGCTCGAAGAAGCCAGACATTGCGATCGCCATCGCCGATCCGCCGGGCGCGGCGCTCTACAGTTACTACACCACCGGCGAACTGGCCTCCGAAGGCAGTTCAATCACAGAAGGCATCGGCCAGGGACGGATTACCGCCAATCTGGAGGGCGTGAACATCGATTACGCATACCGAATTCCCGATTCGGAGGCGCTTTTGCAGATTTACGACCTCGTCGAGCACGAAGGTCTGTGCATGGGCGGCTCAACCGGTGTGAATATAGCAGGCGCCATCCGGCTGGCGCGCGACCTTGGGCCGGGGCATACGATCGTCACGATTCTCTGCGACCACGGATCGCGCTATCAGAGCAAGATCTTCAACAAGGAATTTCTGGCGGAACGGGGCCTGCCCATTCCGGCTTGGCTATAGATGACCCAGCAAGATCCCCTCGTATCCACCCAGTGGCTCGCCGATCACCTGAATGCGCCGGACGTGCGCATCATCGACGCCAGCTGGCATCTGCCGACCTCCGGTCGCAACGCCTATGCCGAGTACAAGGCCGCCCATATTCCCGGTGCGGTGTTCTTCGACATAGACGACATCTGCGACGAGGAAAGCCCCCTGCCTCACATGCTGCCGCACCCGGTGAAGTTTTCATCGCGCATGCGCAAGCTTGGGCTGGGCGATGGCTCGCGCTTTGTCGTCTACGACACCGAAGGCCTGTTCTCGTCCGCCCGCGTCTGGTGGATGCTCCGGGCCATGGGACACGAGGATGTCGTCGTCCTCGATGGCGGCCTTCCCAAGTGGGTCGCCGAAGGGCGCAAGACGGACGACCTGCCCCTGCCGCCCCGCGAGCGACACTTTACGGTGCGCTATCACAGCGCCCTGGTGCGCGACCTCGAGCAGGTCAGGGACGCGCTGGCGACCGGCCGCGAGCAGGTGGTCGACGCCCGCCCGCCTGAACGCTTTCGCGGCAATGCGCCGGAACCGCGGCCCGGCGTTAAATCCGGCCACATTCCGGGCTCCAAGAATGTGCACTGGGCCAGGCTTCTCGGCCCGGACGGCGCCTTGCTGCCGGCGCCGGAGCTTGAAAAGGTATTCGCTGCCGCCGGCGTCGACACCCACAGCCCGGTGATCAGCAGCTGCGGATCTGGCGTTTCGGCGGCGATCCTGGCTCTTGCCCTGGCCCGGCTCGGCCATGTCCGCACTCCGGTTTATGACGGCTCGTGGGCGGAGTGGGGAAGCCGCGACGACTTGCCGGTCGCCACCGGAGAGGCCTAGCGCATCGGCGGGGCGAACAGCAGGCCCGCAGGCTCAGAATCCCAAAGCGCGTTTTGACCGCGCTCCATCTTCAAAGACGTCGCCGGGCCAAGGTTGCGATCGAAGACTTCATTATAGGCGCCGACCTGCCGAATGATCTGAAACGCCCAGTCCTCCCGCAGCAACAGCATCTGTCCATAGCCGTCGCCCTGGAGCAGGCGCTGCACTTCGGGCCGTGGAGGCGTTGTCCGATCGTTGGCCACGGTGCGTGAGTTAACACCCACCTCCTCGGCCAGCACCATGGCGTGCAGGGTCCAACCGACAATATCCGCCCACTGGCTGTCATCCTGGCGGACCACGGGCCCTTCGGGTTCGATCGTGTGGGCATCGTGCAGGAAGAAATGCTTGTCCGGGTCGCGCAGCTGGCTGCGCAAGGCCGAAAGGGTGGATAGTTCGCCGCTCAACGCCTGACAAACCCCGGTCCGATAGGCGTCCAGCGCCTCGTCGGCGGTATCGAACGCCTTGTAGACAGGCCGCTTGGCCTCAATCAGGGACTGGAAATGCTCGGCCAGGTTCGAGGCGTTCACGGTGCCGGCCTGAACGCAGATCTTCGCCCCGGCCAGTTCGTCGATGGTCTTGTTCTTCAAACCCTTGCCAACCAGAAATCCCTGCCCGTCATAATAGCTGGCGCCGACGAAACTCAGGCCAAGGCCCGCATCGCTGACAAAGGTCCAGCCGCCGCGGGCGATAAGGTCGACCTTGCCCGCCTGAAGCAGGCTGTAGCGATCCTTGCTGTCCATCGCCTGGATCGTCACTCGCCGGGCGTCGCCAAGCACGGCGGCGGCCACAGCGCGGCAGATGTCGATATCAAAGCCATGCCACTGGCCGAGTACATCGCGTGAGGCGAAACCGGGCATGCCATCGGAAATGCCGCAAATAACGCGCCCGCGATCACGCACGGCCTTCAAGGTGGGCCCCTGAACAGGCGCCGCCCCAGGCGCAGCGGCGACCTGAGGCGCGGCCTTGCCCGCCGACGCGGCGTCGCCGGCTGGCGCGTGAGGACGGCCGCAGCCGCTCAGCAGGAGCACCGCCGCGGCCAGGCCCGCATTTCCAATTGCCGTCGGCAGGCGCACCGGCCCTCCTTGATTAACGGCCGTGGCGGCCGCAGTAACACATAGCGCAGCATCACGCCTATTTGCCTGCTGCGGCAACCATTAAGCCGGGTCAGACCGACGATGAAAAGAAAACAGTCAGACCACACCATGGCCGTGCGCGCCGGGGCCGGCGGCGGCCTTGTCGCCCGCACCGTAAATCCGCCGGTTCAGCGCGGTTCGACCGTGCTGATCAAGGAGGCCCGTTCGCTCTACGACCCTGAGCTTGTAACCTACGGCCGCGGCGGACTACAGCCCCACGCCGCCCTGTGCGAGGCGCTGTGCGAGCTCGAGGGCGCCGCCGGCGCCCGGCTGTTTCCCAGCGGTCTGGCCGCGATGACCGGCGCGATGCTGGCGGTGCTGAAAGCCGGTGACGATATGCTCGTCGTCGACTGCATCTATGCGCCGACACGCCGGTTCTGCGACCGGGTGCTGACGCGGTTCGGCGTATCCATTCGCTATTTCGATCCAGCCCTTCCCGCACAGGAAGTCGCCCAACTTATGAGTCCCGAAACCCGGCTCATTGTGCTGGAAGCGCCGGGCTCCCTGACCTTTGAGATGCAGGATGTCCCCGCGATCACGTCAGCGGCGCGCGACCGTGGGGTCCTGACCCTGATCGACAACACCTGGGGCGCGGGGTTGTATTACAAGCCGCTGTCACTCGGCGTCGACATCAGCGTCCAGGCCCTCACCAAATACGTTTGCGGCCATTCCGACGTCTTCATGGGGGCGGCCTGCGCCAAGGACCCTGCGATCGTTCAACGGCTCAACGACGAGATCTGGCACGTCGGCTGGGCCTGTTCGCCAGACGATGCCTATCTGATGCTTCGCGGCCTGCGCACCCTGCCAACGCGCCTGGACCGCCACGGCGCGAGCGCCCTGGAAATCGCCGCCTGGCTCGCATCCCAACCTGGCGTTGACGAAGTCATCTGCCCAGGCTTGTCCGGCTCGCGTGGGCATGAGCTGTGGAAACGCGATTTCCTGGGTCAGAACGGACTGTTGAGCCTTGTTCTTGCGCCCGCGGCCCCCGCCGCCGTCGATGCATTTCTCGACGCTCTTGAGCTTTTCGGTCTGGGCTTTTCGTGGGGCGGCTATGAAAGCCTGGCCATTTCCTGCGACCCTCAGTTCGCCGCTCGCGAATATCCACCCAGATTCACAGGCCCGCTGGTCCGCCTGCATATCGGGCTCGAGAATGTTGAGGACATCAAAGGCGACCTGTCCCGCGCTCTGGCCGCCTTCCGCGCAGCCGCCTGAAGGCCGAACGCAAAAAACGCGCCCCGGAATTGCCGGAGCGCTGAATGAAACAGGCGATATCGAGCCAGCCCAAACGGGCCTGGCGACCCCGGCAGGACTCGAACCTGCAACCGTCTGCTTAGAAGGCAGATGCTCTATCCGGTTGAGCTACGGGATCGGCGCTAGGTCCCGGTCGATAGAGTTGAACATCCCCGATCGACCAAAAGGCGGAAAATCGCCGTCTAGTGGGTCCAGGGCTGTCTTCGGCCAAAGGCGAAATTGTCCGCATAGGCCTTCAGGATCTTTTTGGGCGTCGGGATATCAGCGACTTCAAAGGCGATGCCATGACGCGTCGCGTAGTCGATAGCCTCCTCACGGCTGTCAAAGCGCATGCGTATCTGGCCATCCATGTCGAGCGTCGTGGTCCAGCCCATCAGTGGATCGGCCTTGCGCGCGGCCACGGGCTCGAATTCCAGCATCCAGCTTTGACCTGACGCCTTGCCCGATTGCATAGCGGATTTGGCGGGTCGAAAA